>JBOHIT010000689.1:0-5325 GCA_050726155.1 Bradyrhizobium sp. | reverse complement strand
GCTGCCGCCGGTGTGACCTTCATCATGGGGGTGCCGGGCGCCGACGACGTCATGCTGAACTATCAGTCGACCTCGTTCCACGACGCTCTCTATATCCGCGACCTCTTCGGCCTGAAGCGGGCGCCCGAGTTCGACGACTGGCTGGTGCTCACCGGGCTTGCCGGCGCCGATTTCCGCCTTGCGGGCGACGCGGGCCTGCTACCCGAATTTGCGTCGCGGCTGATCGCTTGAACCCTCGGGAAGTCCGCGCCGACCAATCTGTTGCGCAACCATCGGGCTGCCGGGGCGTTGAAGGCACTGCCACAATCTTGAAGAAATTCTGGCCCACCCTTCAATGACGTGGTTAGATTTGCGCAAGACCTTGCCTGAGAAGGCCAAGATTTTCCTTCAGAAGGCCATGGCTGAGGAAGTTTGATGAGAGCTGAAGGCATTGAGACGGCACGACGCATCCTGTGCGTCTTTCCGCGATATACGTCTTCTTTTGGTACATTCGAATACGCCTATCCCCTGACCGATGGCGTCAGCGCTTTCATGCCGCCTCAGGGGCTGCTGCTGATCGCGGCCTATTTGCCGGAGAATTGGCCGGTCCGCTTCATCGACGAGAACCTCCGTCCCGCCAGCACGGAAGATTTCGAGTGGGCGGAAGCCGTGTTCGTCAGCGGCATGCACATCCAGCGCCAGCAGATGAACGACATCTGCCGCCGCGCCCATGCCTTCGACCTCGCGGTCGCGATCGGGGGGCCGTCGGTGAGCGCGTGCCCGGAATACTATCCCGCGTTCGATTATCTTCATGTCGGCGAACTCGGCGACGCCACCAATGAGTTGATCGCGCGGCTGGCGCGCGACCCGTCGCGGCCCGAACAGCAGGTGGTGCTGAAGACCGCCGATCGGCTGGCGATGACGGAATTCCCGATTCCGGCCTATGAGCTCGCCGAAGTCAGAAAATACTTCCTCGGCAGCATCCAGTATTCCAGCGGCTGTCCCTATCAGTGCGAGTTCTGCGACATCCCGGGTCTCTACGGCCGCAACCCGCGCCTGAAATCGCCGCAGCAGATCATCGCCGAACTCGACAAGCTGCGCGAATGCGGCGTCACCGGCTCGGTCTATTTCGTCGACGACAATTTCATCGGCAACCGCAAGGCCGCGCTCGACCTGCTGCCGCACCTCGTCGAATGGCAGAAGCGGACCGGCTACGTGATGCGGCTCGCCTGCGAGGCGACGCTGAACATCGCCAAGCGGCCCGAGATCCTGGAGAAGATGCGCGAGGCCTTCTTCGTGACGGTGTTCTGCGGCATCGAGACGCCCGATCCCGCCGCGCTGAAGGCGATGCACAAGGACCACAACATGATGGTCCCGATCCTGGAAGGCATCCACACCATCAACTCCTACGGCATGGAAGTGGTCTCCGGCATCATCATGGGACTGGACACCGACAAGCCGGAAACCGGCGACGCTCTGCTGGCGTTCGTCGACGAATCGCAGATTCCGTTGCTGACGATCAACCTGCTGCAGGCATTGCCGCAGACGCCGCTATGGGATCGCCTGAAGCGCGAAGGCCGCCTGCTCGACGACGAAGACGGCCGCGACTCCAATGTCGAATTCCTGCTGCCTTACGATCAGGTGGTCAGTTCCTGGCGCAAATGCATGGAAGTCGCCTACCAGCCGGAAAAGCTGTTCGCGCGCTACCAGTATCAATGCGACTACACCTACGCGCAACGGATCAAGGTGCCGGTGACGCCGGAACAGAAGAGCTGGGCCAATATCAAGCGCGGCCTGATCATGCTGCGGAACATCTTCTGGAAGGTCGGCGTGCTCGGCGACTACAAGCGGGTGTTCTGGAAATTTGCCCTCGGCCGGCTCAGGCATGGCGACATCGAGGGCCTGATCGGCTCCGCCATGATCGGGCATCACCTGATCATGTTCGCGCGTGCGGCCTCCGGTGGCCAGCAGAACGCGTCGAACTATTCGATCAGACTGCGCGAGGCCTCGGTTCCCGCCGAGTAACCCCATCATGAAACCGCCGGCGCCGTCGTCCCGTTCGCTGAGAGACCTGCGGGAGCTGACGCCGGCGCGCGTCGGGCTCGGCCGGGCCGGCGCCAGCATGCCGACCGAGGCGCTGCTCGCCTTCACCCTCGACCACGCACGGGCGCGCGACGCGGTTCATGGCGCTTTCGATACGTCTCGACTGGTCGAAGGCTTGACCAATTTTGGACTGAAGCCGGTCCTGCTCGCCAGCCAGGCGCGCAACCGGCGCGATTACCTGCGCCGCCCCGATCTCGGGCGCATGCTCGATCCGGACTCGCAGCGTGCACTGACGGATCGCGGCGGCACTCCGTGCCCGCTTGCCATCGTGATCGGCGACGGCCTGTCGCCGGCGGCGGTCAATGTCCACGCGCTCGAACTGGTCCGCCATCTCGTTCCACGACTGGCCGAGGCCGGGATCGGGATCGGCGGCACCGCGGTCGCATCGGGGGCGCGCGTGGCGCTCGGCGACGAGATCGGCGCGATACTTGGCGCGCACATGGTTCTGATGTTGATCGGCGAGCGGCCGGGACTGTCCGCGCCCGACAGCCTCGGGGCTTACCTGACCTTTGCGCCGCGCATCGGCCTCACCGATGCGATGCGGAATTGCGTCTCCAACATCCACGGCGCGGGGCTGGGCCATGATGAAGCCGCCTTCAAGATCGCCTGGCTGGTGCGCGAGGGGTTGGCCCGGCAAGTCACGGGCGTCGCACTAAAAGATGAAAGCGGCGGCAGCACGCCGGCGCGGATCGGGGCAGGTCAGAGCCAGTGTGACAAATCAGAGACTTAACACCGGTTTTCGTGATCCATGCGCTGATTTGTTCCCCGTCGCGCGCTTGCCGGATGCAGTCCGGGCCTGTAAAACGGCGGCGGTTAATTTACCGCGTGATTTCAAGGGCTAGCGCCGATCAGACATGCCGATAAAAGACATGGCCTGAAAAAGGCCTGGGCTGACTGAGCCGCCTTCGCGCCCGCAAACCAAACGACACAATTCAAGCCGACGTGAGAACTGGACACAGGGTATGCTCGAAAAGAACACCGAAAGTCAGGTTCACGTCGAGGAGATCGAGGAGCCGCCGCCGGCCGGACAGAGCATCGCCTTCGGGATCGAGCGTCTCGGGCTGATCGCGGTCAAGGCGCCGATCCTGTCCTGCCTCATCCTTGCCGCGCTCATGATCGCGGCGATCTTCGGCATCCAGCGCATCAAGATCGACGATTCGCTGAGCCAGCTGTTCCGCTCCGATTCCAAGGATTACAAGCAGTACGAAGCCGTCACCAAGCGCTTCCCGGCGACCGAATTCGACGTGCTGGTCGTGGTCGAGGGCAAGACGCTGATGGCGCGTCCCAATCTCGAGAAGATCCGCGACATGGCCACCGACCTGCAACTGGTCGATGGCGTGCGCGGACTGGTCTCGCTGTTTTCGGCGCGCCAGGCGCCGGAGCGCGGCAAGCTGCCGGCGGCGCTGTTCCCCCCCGAATTGCCGGAGGGTGCGGCCTACGACAAGTTCGTCGAGACCGTGAAGACCAACGAGATCATTCGCGGCAAGCTGTTGTCCGAGGACGGCACGCTGGCGCTGATGGTGATGTCGCTCGAACCGTCGATCGTCGCCAGCAGCAGTCTCACCAAGGTGGTCGCCGACATCCGCAAGATCATGGCCGACGATCTCGCCGGCAGCGGGCTCAACGCGCAGCTGTCCGGCGTTCCCGTGATGCAGCTCGAGATCCGTAACGCGGTCAAGCGCGACGGGCTGACCTACAACATCCTCGGTATTCTGGCCGGCTGTATCATCGCGATCATTTTCTTCCGCAAGATATCGTTCATGATCATAGCGGCCTTTCCGCCGATCATCGCGATCCTGCTCGCGCTCGGCGGCCTCGGCTGGGCCGGGTTCAATCTCAACATGTTCCTCAACGTGATGACGCCGCTCATCATGGTGATCAGCTTCTCCGACTCGATGCAGCTGACATTCGCGGCGCGCGACCGGCTGATCGCGGGGCAGGACAAGTACACCGCCTTCAAGAACGCCGTGCTGGTGGTGGGGCCGGCCTGCGTGCTGACCCACGGCACCGCCGGCATCTCGTTCATTGCCCTGCAATTTTCGGATTCCGAATTGATCCGCAAATTCGGCGAGGCCGGACTTGCCGCCACCATCATCGCGCTGATCGCGGTGCTGTCGCTGGTGCCCGCGTTCGGCGTGCTGCTGGTGCGCAACGAAAAGATCATGGCGGTGAAATTCCAGGGCGCCGACGCCGGCGTGCAGGCGCTGCGCAATTTCTGCTATTGGATCGCCGTGCGCATGGTCAGCCGCCCCGGGCTGTTCAGCCTGCTCGCGGTGATCCTGGTCGCCGGCCTCGGCTATATCTACGCCACCTTGGAGCCGCGCTATCGTCTCGCCGACCAGGTGCCTGACAAGCGTCAGGCGGTGGCGGCGTCGAGCCGGCTCGATGCCAAGCTCACCGGCGCCAATCCGATCGACGTGCTGATCGAATTCCCCAAGGGCGCCTCGCTCTATTCGCCGGACACCCTGAAGACGATCGCCGACGTCCATTCGATGGTGGAAACCGCGGCCGGCGTCGGCAACGTCTGGTCGCTGGAAACGCTGCGCCGCTGGCTCGCCGAAAAGGCCGGGAGTAGCGATGTCGCGACGCTGAAGGAATATGTCAGCGTGATCCCCGAGCATCTGGTGCGGCGCTTCATCTCGGCCGATCAGGACGCCGTGGTGGTGTCGGGCCGCGTTCCCGATCTCGACTCCAGCGAAATCCTGCCCGTGATCGACAAGCTCGACGCGGCGCTCAACAAGGTGCGCGCCGAGCATCCCGGCTACGAGATCGCGGTGACGGGCCTCTCGGCGATCGCCGCGCGCAACAGCGCCAACATGATCCAGAAGCTCAACCACGGCCTTACGGTCGAATTCCTGCTGGTCGCGATCTTCATTGGCCTCGCATTCCGCTCAGTCGTGGTGATGTTCTCCTGCATCCTGCCCGGCATCTTCCCGGTGGTGGCTTCGGGGACGGTGCTGTGGCTGATGGACGAGGGGCTGCAATTCGCCAGCGTGGTGGCGCTGACGGTGTCGTTCGGCCTCGGCCTCAGTGCGACGATCCACTTCCTCAATCGATTGCGGCTGGAGTCGAAGCCCGGCATCAGTCCGGAACTCGCGGTGGAGCGTGCGACCGTGCTGGTCGGCCCGGCGCTGATCCTGACCACGGTAGTGCTGGCCTGCGGCCTCGTCGTGACGGTGTTCTCCGACCTGCCGTCGCTGCGCCTGTTCGGCTGGCTCAGCGCGTTCTCGATGGTCGCAGCGC
>JBOHIT010000688.1:0-4377 GCA_050726155.1 Bradyrhizobium sp. | reverse complement strand
CAGAGCTCACATCGCACCAGGCGGTGCCTCTGAGACAACCATGGATGTTGACGCGGTCGCCGCCGGGAATGCGGTCGACGGTCGGAAAGCCTTCACCGGGCCCTGCCCTCAGGCTGACCGTGGTGGTGACGATGCCCGGCGCCGCCAGTGCGGCGGCCGGCATCAGCAGCACGGCGGCTGCGATAAACAATCCTCTCAGTTTCATGACGAGTTCCTCCTCATGAGAGAAACGCGCTAGCGAAACAAGCGTTCCCCGAGGAGTGGTCGCATGAGCCGGAGAATGCCGGCGTCTCGCAGGCGCGAGACGCGCCACTCTCTTGTTGTCCGCCCTTTAGGGTTTCATCCAAGACAGCGGATTACGCTTCGCTAACCCGCCTACCGCGCTGTTCGAGCGCACGAGACTTCTGTCTCATCGCCCCGTTTTCGAGATACTCGACCCCGCCTGAGGTCGAATTGCCGACGAATTCGGCGACCAAGGCGCGCCCGATATCGTCCTGCTCGATCGCACCAAAGCGTCCCGGAATCAGACGCCCCAACCAGGCCACATAGCCCGGCGTGTGGGCGTTCCCTGCGATAATACCTGGGCGAAAAATCGCGAGGCGCTGGAAACCGATCGACTGAACCGCCTCTTCCTTCAACCCCATGACCCTGACATAGCGGATCCGGCTGTTCGCGGTGCTCCCCACCGCCGAGAGCAGGGCAAACCGCGTGATACCCCCGGCCCGGCAACCGCGGGCAAAGCCACCGACGACGCCGATTTCGAGGGCCTTCAGTTCCTCCTCGCTCCAGTTCAGGCTGCCCTTGCCGACGCCGACACAGGATGCGCCATAGACAGGGTCGCCTTGCGCGATCATGTCCTGCGCAAGCTGGGTCACTTCAGCCGGAAACTGGGCAGACGCCGTATCCAGGATCACCTGCCGCACCCGACGATCAGCGGCCAGCGCAACCGCCCTGCGATTGACCATCACGACTTCGGCGCAGGACGGCTCCGCGGCTAGCGCGCGCACCACCGCCGCGCCGACCTGCCCGGAGCCGCCGATAATCAAGACACGAAATGCCATTCAACCTTCTTCTGGTCGGTAAGGGCGGATTACGCTTGGCTAATCCGCCCACCAACCTTGCAGCCCTAGGCTATCATCGTCCGCCCGCCGCCAAAGTTTATATTCGCCCACGGCGAATAAAACTGTTTGACCCAATTCAAATATTTGAGCTCGCCTTCGATCGCCCGTCGCCCGCCGCTCACCGCATCCAGTTCGACAAGCGCCAGTTCGGCCGAGCTGCTGACATCTTTCCGCGTATTCATGTTCCACTCCATTGGCTGGGAAAAAGGATCAGTGTTCGATCCATCCGTTCAATGTGAGACAACGGCGATTCAATTTCCGTGACTTGAATCACGTGCACCGGAGTGCGAGCGCGTAGGGCAAGTCGCAAATGAAAAGCCGCCCTCGCGACGTGCGACGGCGGCTTCGATTTTGGATCGGCTTATGCCGCCTGTAGCTGTGCCTTGCCGGCGGTGAGGAAGTATGCGGCCCCCACCGCGCCACCCAGATAGATCAAGACCGTGGTCCAGCCCAACGCGTTGATCGTACCGGAGGAAGTCGCAACAAGCGCCACGACAAAATTGACGGCGTCGGCGATGGCGGTCCCGACAAGCACCGCGCGCAACGCGCTCTCGTTGTGGAATTCCCTCGCCGACCAGAATATGACGGCCAACGCGAGCAAGGTCCCTCCGAACAAGCGCGACATCAGCGCGATGGCCGGCGAATTTTCAACGCCATAATTGCTCAACACCGCGCCGGGAGCCAGCACGAACCCGATGCCAAACAAAACGGAGAGAATCGCAAAGATCGCAAAGTAGGTCTTTATCGTCATAACAAATCCCCCTGCACATCCCGCGGACGGCGAAATTGCCGTCAGCCGCGCCAATCTAGCACATCCGTAACCGCAGGGTGGACGGGCACGGCGGATGAACGGAGCGGATTCGCCTGGTAGGGCGGATTGGAGCCGAAGGCGTAATCCGCCGCTTCGTGTTTCCGAAAACGGCGGATTACGCTTCGCTCCAATCCGCCCTACCCTGTTTCAACCGATCGTGCGCTCCAGCACGTTGAGCCAGTTGGCCGTGCCCAGCTTCTTCAAGAGCGGTTCGGAGTATCCGCTCTGCCGCAGCGCCCCGATCAGCGCGGGCAGCCCGGCCGCCGAGCCGATTTCCGCCGGCACGGTGGCGCCGTCGAAATCCGAGCCGAACCCGACGTGGTCCTCGCCGAGCTTGTCGATGAGATAATCGAGCTGGCGCACCATCAACCCGATATCCGTATCCGCAATCATGTTGCCGTCCGGGCGCAGAAAGCAGGTCGCAAAGTTGAGACCGACCATGCCGCCGGAATCGCGAATCGCGGCCAGCTGCTTGTCGGTCAGGTTTCGCGGCGAAGCGCACAGGGCGTGCGCATTGGAATGCGTCGCGACCAGCGGCGCTTTCGAGAGGCGCGCGACGTCCCAAAAACCCTTTTCGGTGATGTGCGAGAGGTCGACCAGGATCTTCATCTCGTTGCAGGCGCTGACGAGCTTTTCACCTGCCGCGGTCAGCCCCTCGCCCATATCAGGTCCGCCGGGAAACGCGAAGGGAACGCCATGGCCAAAAATGTTGTTCCGGCTCCACACCGGTCCGAGCGAGCGCAGCCCCGCCGCGTACAGCACTTCCAGAAAATGCAGATCGCCGTCGATGGCTTCGGCGCCCTCGAGATGCAGCACCACCGCCAGCGATCCCCGCGCGATCGCTGCATTGACCTCGGCGGTCGTCTTGCAAAGGGCGACGGCGCCCTGCGACTGGCGAATAACCCGCATCAGGATCGCCAGCTCGCCGGAAACGGATTTGCGGGCCTCCTCGATCGGAAGCGGATCGGGAAGCGGCAACGCATATTGCCCGCCCTTCATCCGCTCGGATAACGACGCAAAATTGCCCGGCGACGGCGAGTACATCGCGAACAGGCCGCCGACGAAGGATCCGGCTTTGGCCTTTTTCAGGTCGATATGCCCGGCGTCTTCGCCAGCTAAGAAGTCGGACACCGCATCGCCAGACTTCGACCTGTAGAGACGCAGCAGAACATCGTTGTGGCCGTCGAAGACGGGGATATTGGTCATTGTTCACTGCGCCTTCGTAGGCTGGTTGGAGCGACCTGTCCGCCGAAGCTCAGAGAGCGAAGGCGGAAGCGATACCCATCCTACGTGTTACGTCTGCTCGGGAAAGCTCAAAATCGTCTTCAACAGTTTGGGGAACCGCGCATTGATGTCAGCTTCGCGGACGACGTTCCGATGCTCGACGCCCTTCTTCGAGGTCTGGACCAGGCCTGCCTCGCGCAGGACACGAAAATGGTTCGACAGAGTTGATTTGGCCATGTCGGGGCACGGCGCCGCAGCCGTGCAGGACATACAATCTTTCCGATCGAGCAGGCTCTTGACGATGCGCAGCCGCATCGGGTCCGCGAGCGCTGCCAGCACGCCGGCCAATGTGATGTCCTCTCGGGGCGGGTGAACGAATTGTACCATGCCCAAATATATAGCATGGGCCTTGAACACGTTCAATAGTTCATTACTACTGAACTATTGAACGAAGTCGTGCCCCTGCACGACAGAGGAGAGCGAGATGACCAAGAGACTCGAAGGCAAGGTGGCGCTGGTAACCGGCGCATCAAAGGGTATCGGCGCCGAAATCGCGGTCCGACTGGCCGCGGAAGGTGCTGCGGTGGCCGTCAACTACAGCGCCAGCAAGGAGGCTGCCGACCGCGTGGTGGCTGCGATCACCGGCAAGGGCGGCAAGGCCGTCGCCGTCCAGGGCAATCTGAGCGACGGCACCCATGTGAAAAAGGTGGTCGCCGAAACCGTCAAGGCGTTCGGCGCGATCGATATCCTCGTCAACAACGCCGGGATCTACGAGTTCGCAGACCTGGATGGCATTACCGCCGAGCACTTCCACAAGCATTTCGATCTCAATGTGCTCGGTCTGCTGCTGGTTTCGCAGGAAGCCGCGCGGCATTTCAATGCGGCGGGCGGCAGCATCATCAACATCAGTTCTGGCGTATCGACGATTGCACCGCCGAACTCCGCCGTTTACACCGCGACCAAAGCCTCGGTGGACGCCATCTCCTCGGTCCTTTCAAAGGAATTGGCGCCGCGCAAGATCCGCGTCAATACCGTCAACCCCGGCATGATCGCGACCGAGGGCGTCGTTTCAGCCGGACTGTCGGAGGGCGACATGCGCAAGTGGATCGAATCCGTCACGCCGTTGGGGCGGATCGGCAAGGTCGAGGAGATCGCGGCGGCGGTGGCCTTCTTCGCGTCGAACGACGCCTCCGACGTCACCGGCGAAACGCTGCACGTGAC
>JBOHIT010000687.1:0-4548 GCA_050726155.1 Bradyrhizobium sp. | reverse complement strand
GCATGTGGGTGCAACTCCTGAAGCTGCCCTACAATGTGCTGTTTCCGCTGATCATCCTGTTCACGATCATTGGCGTCTATTGCAGCAGCAACAATGTGTTCGACGTGCAGGTGATGGTCGGTTTTGGTGTGATCGGCTACTTCCTGCGCAAGTTCGGTTATGAGCCGGCGCCGCTGGTGCTGGCGTTCGTGCTCGGGCCGATGCTGGAGAACAATTTGCGCAAGTCGTTGATCCTCTCGCAGGGCGACCTGACGACGTTCGTGACGCGACCGATCTCGGCGGTTTGTCTGGCGCTGGCGCTGGTGCTGCTGATCGGGCCGCTGCTGCCCTCGCTGCGCAAGAAGCGCGAGCTGGTCGCGCTGGACGAAGGGGTTTGATCCCCCTAGCGTTTTCGAGCGAAGTGGGTACCGGTTCGCGTGAAGAAAACGCGTCAAGAAGAGTGGGGCGTCCTAGCTCGCCTTGATCATTTTCAGCGCACCCGGCTTGGCCGGTTGTGCCATCGCCCGCATCAGGATCATCGCTTCCTTCTTCAACATCTCGGCAAGCTCGGCCTCACGCCGCCGGATCCTATCGCTGGAGGCGCCGACACTGAGCGCCGCGATCACTTGCCCGGCATCGTCCCGTATCGGCACGCCGACCCCGCCCATGCCGGGAAGGGCGGCGTCGAGTTGCACGGTATGGCCGTGCCGGCGCGCCGCAACAATCCGCTCGCGCAGATATTTCGGCGTGATGCGCGGTGATTTCGCCAGCCGCGGCATGATGATTTCGATGATCGCCTCGATCTCAGCATCCGGCAACCACACCATCAGAGCGAGACTGCCGGCGCCGACACCGAGCGGCCGCCGGCTGCCGATCTGCAGATAGTTCGGCTGCAACGGGTGGCTTCCGACCGAGCGCGCCAGATACAACGCCTCGACGCCGCTGCGCACCGACAACAAGGACGTGTCGGCGGATCGCTCCGACAGCCGCAACAGGCTAGGCTGCGCCAGTTCGGCGATATCGACGGTGCGGCGCGCACTGATCGCCATCACCCGCGCCTCTTGCCCGAGTTCGTAGGTCTTTGCGCCGGTCACACGGGTGACAAAGCCTTCCTCGATCAGCGAGCCGAGGATGCGCAACGTGGTCGCCTTGTTCAGCGAGGTGGCATCGGCGATCTCGGTCAGCCGCAGCGGCGAGTTCTGCGCCAGCACGCGCAGGATCGCGCAGACTTTTTGAATGGCGTTGAAATTGCCGGGCTGCCCGACGACGGACAGCGACGGCTTCTTTTTGGTCGAAGTCGCGTTCATGCCGCCCTGCCCTTGCGCATCGCGCCGGAATAACGCGGGCAGATTTCTTCCGCAAACCGTGTCATCATCTTTTGCCTGAGCAGGAGTGGCGTGCCCGGCGTGGCACAGGACACCATGAAATAATTGAAGCCGAGCGATACCAGCGTGTCGATACGCTTGCAGATGGTCGCTGGCGTACCGACCAGATTGGAATCCAGGAACGGCCCCAGTTCGGCCGGATCGGTCATCTTGCGCAAATTGGCGAACATTCGGCTGAAGTCGGCATATTCGGGGATGTCGAGCCACGGATTGGCATCGGCCTCGTAGTGATCGGCCTGCAGCGCGAAATAGGGCGGATAGTAACGCCGCCCCAGTTCGCGCGCCTCCTCGTCGGTATCTGATATAAACAACTTCACTGAAATCGGCAGGATCGCTCCATCAGCCTTGGCGCCGGCCTTGCCGCGCCAACGATCCAGGATTTTCACCAACAGGCCGTCCGGGAAGGTCGAGAGGCAGATCGGGGGAATGCCGAGTTCGCCCATTACCTCGGCGCTCGCGGGGCTCCCGATCGCACCGTAGAAATGCACCGGCTTGTTGACGGGATCGGGACGAATGCGGATCGGCCGCTCGATATTCCAGAACTGACCGCGATAGCTGAACGGCTTTCCCGCCAGGCCCTGCTCGACAATCTTGAACACTTCCGAGAAGCGCGCGCGGCCCTCGTTCATGTCGATATTGTAGGCGTCGTATTCCATCTTGGCGGTGCCGCGCCCGATGCCGAGATGCAGGGTGCCCTGCGTCAGGCTGTTGAGCATGGCGATCTCCTCCGCCAGCCGCAGCGGATGATACCAGGGCAGCACCAGCACCGAAGTGCCGAGCGACAACTCGGGAAATTTCGCGGCGATGTACGCCATCATCAGAAGCGGGCTCGGCGTCGGATAGTAATCGCTGAAATGATGTTCCAGCAGCCACGCGGCGTCATAGCCGAGCCTGTGACCGAGCGCGCAGTCGTCGATCAGGTCGCGATAGAGCTGGTCATCGGGTACACCGGCCACATCGGCCGCCGCCGCCTGGAATCCGAACCGGACATCCTGCATCACTCTGGTCTCCGCCCTCTCCAATCCTAGAGAGAGCGGCGCGGACGCAACAGGGCATTATTTCGCCTGACAATACGTTGGGCTGATTTTTATGGCGCAGAATGTCGATTTCGCGCCGCAGCATCGTTCTTATTCCGCCATACGAACCATTTCCGGCATCAGGATTTGCGCGGCATCTCGCCGAGATCCCAGAACAGGCCTGCCATGATGGCCAGCGCCTCCTCGGTGACGGGCAGCAGGATGTGTTCATCCGGCGCGTGCTGCGAGCAGCCGGGATAGGAATGCGGAATCCAGATCGTCGGCAGGCCGAGCCCCTCCGCAAACACGCCGTTGGGCAGCGAGCCACCGATATTCGGCAGGATCGCCGGCGCCTTTCCGGTGGTCTGCCGGATCGAGTTCGCCGCCCAGCTGACCCAGGGGCTGTCGAAATCGGTACGCGAGGCGCCAAACCTCTGCTGCCCGCTGACGTCAACCATCGGAAAGCCATTGGCGTGCAGATAGGTCCGCACCGCGTCGACCACCTTTTCGTATTCGGTGCCGACGACGAAGCGAAGCTGCAGCACGGCGCGAGCGACGCCAGGTATCGCGTTCGCCGGTTGATCGATGTTGCCCGATGACATCGCCAGCACTTCCAGCGTGTTCCAGGCATAGACCCGTTCGGCCGCCGACAGGCCATCCTCGCCCCAATTCTCGGAAACCTGGGGCTCGTCCGCCGTGGGCTCGACCTCGACATCGGCCAATGCGGCGCGGATCTGATTCGAGATGCGCGGCGGCTTCATTACTTCGAGCTTCATCCGCCCCCGGTGATCGACCAGCGCGGCGATCGCATTGGCCAGGATGGTCGCGGGGTTGGCGAGCAGGCCACCCCAATTGCCGGAATGATTGCCTCCCTCGCGCAAATTGACATCGAGATGGATTCGCACGCCGCCGCGACAGCCGAGGAAGACGGTGGGTCGGTCCGCCGAAAGCCGCGGACCGTCCGAAGCGAGCAGCAAATCGGCCTTGAGCTCCTGGTGCAGCGACTCGCAGACCTCGGCCAGATCCGGCGAGCCGATCTCCTCGCTGGTCTCTATGATGAATTTCGCATTGAAGCCGAGCTTGCCGCCGCGGGCTTCGCGGACGGCGCGCAATGCCGCCATATTGATACTGTGCTGGCCCTTGTTGTCGGCGGTGCCGCGGCCGTAGACGCGATCCCCTTTGGTTGTGGTCTGCCACGGATTGAGGTTGTCGCGCCATTCGCCGACCATGCCGCCGACGACATCGCCGTGGCCGTAGGAGAGCACCGTCAGCAACGACGGATCCTCGCGATAGTCTGCCAGCAGATACGGACCCTTGCCGAGCGGCGACTCGATCACCCGGGTCGAAAACCCGAGCGCTTCAAACGCTGGCTGCAACCCTTCCACGAGGTAGGCGCGCAAGGGATCGCCCGGCAACGGTTCCTGGCTTTGCGTCTGAAAACCGACCCTGCGGTTGAGTTCGGCCAGAAATTCGCCGGAGTGGAGATGCTGGCGTACATTTTCAATCGCGTCGGCTCTCGTCGCCATGTTTTTTCCTTTCGCGCGCGTATGCGTGGGGGTGGCCAACCTGGCCAGATAAATCGCCGGCTGGAAGTAGCACAAGTCGGGCCGAATGGGACTTGCTAAGCCTCACGGAATGCAACAATTTCCGCCAACAGCCCGGCATCCGACCGGGCGGCGTATCCGGGAATACCCAAGGCTTCCAATCATGAAAAAACAGATCCGGCTCAACGCCTTTGCCATGAACTGCGTGGCGCATCAGTCGCCGGGATTGTGGACCCATCCGCGTGACCGCACGCTGGAATATAACCGCCTGCCCTATTGGCTCGATCTCGCCAAAACGCTGGAGCGCGGCCGGTTCGACGGCCTGTTTCTCGCCGACGTGCTCGGCGTCTATGACGTGTTCGGCGGGAGCCCCGACGCGGCGCTGCGCAACGCGGCGCAGACGCCGGCGAATGAGCCGTTGATGCTGATCCCGGCGATGGCGGCGGTGACCAAGCATCTCGGCTTCGGCGTCACCAGCAACCTGTCGTTCGAGCCGCCCTATCCGTTCGCGCGGCGGATGTCGACGCTCGACCATCTGACCGAGGGCCGGATCGGCTGGAACGTGGTGACCGGCTATCTCGACAGCGCCGCGCGCGGCGCCGGCAAGGACAAGCAGACCGCGCA
>JBOHIT010000686.1:0-3118 GCA_050726155.1 Bradyrhizobium sp. | reverse complement strand
GCGATCTGTTCCAAGCGAAGTCTCCTGAGGGCGGTAATTTGATAGCGGCGGACCTTATACGCAAATTGTTAACGCCGATAAACCCTCGTGTCGTCATTCCGGGGAGCCTTATAGAGGCGAACCCGGACTCTCAAGATTCCGGGTGCGATGCTTCGCATCGCCCCGGAATGACGACAAGGGCCTAATGCGACAGAATCTTCGACAGGAATTTCTGTGCGCGGTCGCTGCGGGGGCTGCCGAAGAAATCGTCCTTGACCGCATCCTCGACGATCTCGCCCCGGTCCATGAAGATCACGCGGTGCGCGACCTTGCTGGCAAAGCCCATTTCGTGGGTCACGACCATCATCGTCATGCCTTCGCGGGCGAGGTCGACCATCACATCCAGCACTTCGCTGATCATTTCGGGATCGAGCGCCGAGGTCGGCTCGTCGAACAGCATCGCGATCGGGTCCATCGCCAGCGCGCGGGCGATCGCCACGCGTTGCTGCTGTCCGCCGGACAGTTCGGCCGGATATTTCTTCGCATGGTCCTTCAGCCCGACGCGGTCGAGCAGCTTGGCGCCCTTGGCCATGGCTTCGTCATGCGAGCGGCCCAGCACCTTCTCCTGCGCCAGGCACAGATTCTCGATGATCCGCAGATGCGGGAACAATTCGAAATGCTGGAACACCATGCCGACGCGGGCGCGCAGTTTCGGCAGGTCGGTCTTGGGATCGTTGACCTTGATGCCGTCGAGGATGATGTCACCCTCCTGGAACGGCTCCAGCGCGTTGACGCATTTGATCAGCGTCGATTTCCCCGAACCCGAGGGACCGCACACGACGACCACCTCGCCCTTGGCGACCTTGGTGGTGCAATCCTTCAGCGCCTGGAAGGTCGGCCCGTACCATTTGTTGACGTGATTGATCTCGATCATGCGATCTTTCCTAACGAACAATGGCAATGCGTCGCTGCAGGCGCCGGACGCCATAGGACGCGAAACAGGAAATGGTGAAATAGACCGCGGCCGCGAACAGATACATCTCGACCAGCCGCCCGTCGCGCTGTGCTACCTTGCTGGCGGCGCCGAGGAAGTCCGGGATCGACAGCACATAGACCAGCGATGTGTCCTGGAACAGCACGATGGTCTGCGTCAGCAGCACCGGCAGCATGTTCCGGAACGCCTGCGGCAGCACGATGTAACGCATGCTCTGGGCGTAGGTCAGGCCGAGGGCACTGGCCGCGGCCGGCTGGCCTTTCGAGATCGACTGAATGCCGGCACGCATGATTTCGGAGAAATACGCGGCTTCGAACAGGATGAAGGTGACCAGCGAGGAGGTAAACGCGCCGACGCGGATCGGCCGTGACGCACCGGTCAGCCATTGCCCGATATAGGGCACCAGGAAGTAGAACCAGAAGATGACAAGCACCAGCGGCAGCGACCGCATCAGGTCGACATAGAGGCCGGCGATGCGTCCCAGTAGCTTGTAGCCGGACAGCCGCATCAGCGCGATCATGGTGCCGAAGACCAGGCCGCCCAGCGCGCCGAGCGCCGTCAGCGTCAGCGTGAACGTCATGCCGTCGAGGAACAGGTAGCCTAGGGAGCGGCGGATGACGTCGAAATCAAAACTGGCGAACATGGCTCACTTCCCCGAAATATAACCGGGGACCGCCACCGCGCGCTCGACGAAGCGCATGCCGATGACAACCACGATATTGATCAGGAGGTACAACACGGTTGCACCGGTGAAAGCCTCGAACACCTGAAACGAAAACTCCTGCATCGCCCGCGCCTGGCCGGTCAATTCGATCAGGCCGATGGTGATGGCCACCGAGGTATTCTTGATGGTCGAGAGGAATTCGGATGTCAGCGGCGGCAACACGATCCGATACGCCATCGGCAGCAGCACGTAGCGATAGGTCTGCCATGTCCGCAAGCCGAGCGCGGTGGCCGCCTGCTTCTGACCGCGCGGCAGCGAACCGACACCGGCTTCCAGCTGCACGGCAACGCGCGCCGACATGAACAGCCCGATCCCGATCGCGGCCGTATAGAACGGCGCGTTGGACATCTGCTTCATCCACAATCCCGCCGACCGCGGCAGCAGCTCGGGCAGCACGAAGAACCAGAGGAACAGCTGCACCAGCAGCGGCATGTTGCGAAAGAACTCGACGTAGCAAAAGCCGATCCAGGACGCCGTCTTCGACGGCAGCGTGCGCAGCACGCCGACGATCGACCCGGTGACCAGCGCAATGATCCAGGCCACGAGCGCGGTCTCGATCGTCAGCACCAGTCCGGACAACAGCATATCCAGATAAGTGCCGGTCCCGTTCGGGGCCGGCTCCAGGAAGATGCGCCAGTTCCAGTTATAGTTCACTTGAGTTTTCCGTTCGCCCGAGCAGCGCTGTCGTTGGACCTACATCGCCTTGTAGGAATCCGGGTCCGGGGAATCGGAAGGGTTGGCAAATTCATATTTCAGCTCCGCGCCGATCGGGGTGTTGAGATTGAGCCCCTTTGGCGGGATCTTCTGCATGAACCATTTGTCGTACAGCTTCTGGCCGTCCGCGCTCTTGTAAAGCGCCGATGTGGCGGCATCCACCACCTTCTTGAAGGCTGGATCGTCCTTGCGCATCATGATCCCGTAGGGTTCAGGCTTGGAGAACGCGTCCTTGGAGATGACGTAGGCGCTGGGGTCTTTCGATCCGGCAACGAAGCTTGCCAGCAGGATATCGTCCAGCACCGCCGCAACGGCGCGATCGGTCTCGACCATCAGGAACGACTCGGCATGTTCCTTGGCCGGGATGATGTTGATGCTGAGGTTGCGGGCGGCATTGGCTTCGGTGAGCTGCTTGATGTTGGTGGTGCCGGAGCTCGAGGCCACCGACTTGCCCTTGAGGTCGTCGATCGAATCGAGCTTGCTGGCCTTCTTCGAGACGAAACGGGTCGCGGTCAGGAAGTGGGTGTTGGTGAAGGCCACCTGCTTCAGCCGTTCGGGATTATTGGTGGTCGAGCCGCATTCGAGGTCGATGGTGCCATTGGCCAGCAAGGGAATGCGGGTCGATGACGTCACCGGGCTGAATTCGACCTGGAGCTTGTCGAGCTTGAGTTCCGCCTTCACACCGTCGACGATGATGCGGCAGATGT
>JBOHIT010000685.1:0-37041 GCA_050726155.1 Bradyrhizobium sp. | reverse complement strand
CGGGCCCGGTGAGCAGCGGCGTCAGGTTCTGCTCGATCCACGCGACCCCGCGCCGGTTGGATTCCTCCGCGCCTGCATAATTGTTGAAAATGCTGATCGCGGTCACCGTGTCGTCGGGCGCATAGACGACGTAGTAGGCCATGAAGCCTTCGACATCGCTGATGATCGGAATGGCACCTTCCTTGATCCTGCGTGCCAGCTCTTCGGCCATGCCGGTCTTTGCCTTGCCCTGACGAATGGCGGCATACATGGGAATTCCTCCTTCAGCGGTAGCAGAAGCCCCCCGCCGAACCTTACGCCTTCCCGCACGACTGCGCCACGCGGCTGATGGAACCCGACACGTCACCTTCTTGACCATGAAGCTTCATGGTCTGGCCATAAAGCCGGAACACGGTCGCGCCTCATATTCGACGGACCCACACCATGACCAAAGCCCTCACCGCCGCCGCCATCATCCTGCTGCTCGCGCCTTCCGCAGCGCTTGCCCAGAACCGCGCTGGTGATGCCGCGCTCGGCGCGGTGTCGGGCGCCGTGGTGCTTGGGCCGATCGGCGCGGTCGCAGGCGCTTTCATCGGCTATTCGGCCGGGCCCGCGATCGCACGCTCCTGGGGAATCGATCGATCCGGATCGGCGCGGCAGCGCCGGCAAGCCTCGAAAGAGCGCGTGCGTGGCGCAAGAGCGGAAGTTGTTCGCAACGGTGGAACCGGACCCGCCGCCGCGCGCGTCGAAAAAGATGCGCGGGTCGCGACGTCGAGAAGCGAAGCAAATCTGGCCGTGCCGAGCGCGACGACTGCAGCGCCGACCGCGACGCCACCGGCGCCGGCGGCGACGACGATGCCGCCTGCGCAAACGCTCGAATGAGTTCAGCGTGTCGCTGGCATCGGCGACAGAATCCGGCGACGCACGAACGATGACCTAACGCACGTCAACACCGCACCTGCAGCAATTCATATTGCGCCGCCACATGCTCAAACTTCGTGCGGCCTCCCGTAAAAATCCGGTCTTCACGGATTCAGGCAAATCACTGCACAAGCGCACTCCGAATTTCGCGGAGTGCGCATCATGACGATGAATTTTGTCTGGGCTGGCGTGGCGATGTGGCTTGCCTTCAATGCCGCTGTCACCGTTTGCCTGGCGACGGCGGAACCCGGCAGCCGGAGGCGAGCATTCGTTCGCGCCCCCTACCGGGTCTAAATCATGGATGGCGTGGTCGCCCGACGATCGCTGCGGCGCAAGCGACTGATCGCGCGGCGTCCGCATCCCGATCTCGAATTCTTCTTCAGCCGGTATGAGCAGCCCCGGCCGGCGATGAACCCGTCAGACGCCGGTTCCCGGTCCGATCTTTACGAATTGGAAAGCCGGACGCGGTTACAGGATCGCCGTTAGACGCCGTTCCCCAGATCAAAGCCGGCCTGTTCGTATTTTTTTGCCGTGCGTGGGAGCCGTTCGCTCGACCCTGAATATTACCGCAAACGAATTTCGAGAACCGCCATGAATCCGCTATGCCCAAGCTGTTTGAACGAGATGTCGAAGACGGCGTCGTCGCGCAACATGTACCAATGCGAGCCTTGCCGCGAGATCATCGCGTTCTTCGACGTCTGGCGGGATCGCGACGGCAGGCCGTCGCGCGACGTGAAGCGCCCGCTCGATCAGGTTCGCGCCGCCTGACTTGAAGCGCTTGCGGTCGTTTTGTCTTCCCGCGCCATCGCCGCGCGCGGCGGCCGCACCACCGTCACCGTGCAGGCCGCCTCGGCGGCGACCTTGGCCGAGACGCTGCCGAGAAATCTACGCATCATCGAATTCTGGCGCGCGCCGATCACGATGTGGTCGACGTGATTGATATCGGTGAATTCCAGGATCGCGGCTGCGGGATCGATCGCTTCCAGCACATGCACGGTCAGCCGGCTCTCATCGAGTTTTAAGGGCGACGCCCAGTGCCGGAGCGCGACCAGCCGGTCGATGTGCTTGTTGTTACCCTCGTCGTCGAGCGTCCGGTCGATGCTGAGGCGGCCGAGTTTCAGGACGTTGATGCAGGCAAGCCGTGCCGACGGCAATGTCGCCAGCAATTGCTCGGCGGTGGCGCGCAGGCATTCGTTGAGCGGCCCCGACCCTTCCTCGGTATCGAGCGCGACCGCCACGATCGGTCCCGACGCCAGTTGTGCGGCGACATCGGATTTCGGTTTCGGTAAATTCAGTCCGCGATTGAAGCGGCGGCGCCACACTGTCGTGAGCGGATCGCGCTGCAACCGTTCCGACCGCGCGGTGAGCTTGACCTGCTCGGGATGCGCCAGCTCGAACGCCAGTTGCGACGCCGTCGGGTGTCGCCACACCGGTTCGATCTCGAGGCATCGCAGCACGATTTCCTGCAGCCAGGGCGGATAATCGCCCTTGAGCTTGCGCGGCGGATACGGATCGCGCCACAGCCGCCGTTTCATGCCGCGCAGGGTTTCGCTTTCGCCGAACGGCCGCACGCCCGTGGTGAAGAAGTACAGCAGCACGCCCAGTGAAAACAAATCGCTGCGCGGATCGTCGCGCACGCCGAGCAAACGCTCTGGCGCCATGTAGGGCGCGGTGCCGTAAGGCAAGCGGAATTCCTCCTGCAAAAGATCAGGCAGCTGGTCGTGATGCGACAGCCCGAAATCGATCAGCACGGCTTCGCCGCTGTCGCGAAACATGATGCTGCTTGGCTTGATGTCGTGATGGATGACGTTCTGCCGGTGCAGATCGGCGAGCGCGGTCGCGATCTTCCCGCCGATCACCCTCGCCTCTTCGTAATCAAGCGGCAGATCGCCGAGCCGCTCATACAACGTCTTGCCGGGAATGCGCTCGATCACGACATAAGGCTGCCGGTCGAAATCGCCGGAACCGAAGCAAAGCGGCACGTGCGGGCCGGCGAGCCGCGGCACGATCATCTGCTCCATCTCGAAGGAGACAATCGCCGCCGGATCCTCGCCTTCGGAAATCCTGGGAATTTTCATCAGCAGCGGCACATTGATGCCGGGATGGGTGACGCTCCACAGCGTCGCCATGCCGCCTTGATGGACGCGCTCGCCGATCGTGAAGCCGTCCAGCTGCGCGCCCTGTGCGATGGAAGGTCTTGCCATCGCTCACCTCCCCGCCAGCAGGCGATCGGCCAGCCAGTGCGGCAGGCCGTTGGCGCGGATTCGCTGCGCGGCCGTCTCGACGTCGTAGGGCACACGGCAATACATGATCTCACGCGAGGCGGTGTCGAACATCGCGAACGCCGCCGCCGGATCGCCATCGCGCGGCTGGCCGACGGAGCCGATCACGGCGAGCCAGCGCCGGCCGCCGAGCAATTGCACCGGCACGTTCGACGTCGGCACAAAGCTCGTCATCTTCGCCGCTGATGACATCGAATAAAGCGCCGGCCGGTGGATGTGCCCGCAGAAGGTGACATGCGCATCGGCCGCCTCGATGCTGCGCGCGGCCTCCGAGGTGCCCTGGACATAACGCCATCGCGCCGGACTGCTGGCGTCGGAATGTACGTAGAGGCGATCGTCCTCCTGCCGCGTCAGCGGCAATTCGGCGAGAAACTTCCGTTGCGGCGCGCTCAGCCGGCCGCGGGTCCATTCGATCGCGGCTGTTGCTTCCGCATTCATGGATTCCGATAGCGTACCGATGGCGTTGTCATGGTTCCCGCGAACGGCGACCGCGCCGTCATCGACGAGAGCCATCACGGTCTCGACCGCCCATTCCGGATCGGCGCCATAGCCGACAATGTCGCCGAGGCAGACGATCCGCTCCGCGCCCCGGGCTCGCGCCGCCTCGAGGCAGGCGCTGAACGCCTGCCGGTTGGCGTGGATATCCGCAAACAGCGCGAGACGCACCTTTTCCTCCGCATCAACAATCGCGCCGCTGCCGGCGCAGATCTTGATGGATATCAGACAACAGGAGGTGTACTGCCCGCAATGATGCGGAAGGCGATTGGTTGCGGGTTTAGCGTTTCCGCGGCGCTTCCAGGCCTCTGAGCAACAGCGCCAAAAGCGCGTCGATGCGGGCCGGCGTCTGCGGATCGCTCCAGTCGTCGGAATGCGCGGGATGATGGTAGCGGGCGGTGGCGTCGAACACCGCGCGCGCCGTCACCGACACGTCGGCGATCTGGAACGCGCCCTGCTTGACGCCGTCGGACAGAATATGCGCGACCTGGCCGACCAGCCGGTCCTTGTGCGCCTGCACCACCTCGCAAGCCTCGCGCGCCAGCGTCAAATAGGTCTGGAACATCTCGGGATCTTCGGAGACCTTTTTGTACTTGATCTCGAACATCGTGCGCAGCCACTTCTCGAGCCGCGCCGGCGCCGGTCCCGAGGTTTCGGCGATCTTCTGCAATGGCGCGTTGGCGCGGTCGAGCCAGCGTTTGGCAACGGCCTGGCGCAGCGACGCCTTGCTCGGGAAATGCCGATAGACGCTGCCGTGGCTGACATCCAGCGCACGGGCAACGTCGACCACGGTGGCCTTGGCGAGCCCGAATCGGCGCAATACGTCCTCGGTGACCTCCAGAATTCGCTCAGGGGTCAAAACCACAACTTCGTTCATGCGCGCACCTGCGGAATGATGGAATGGGTGGTCATTTGATCCCTTTGTAACCCCTACGGGCCCTATAGGTTCAGCTTTTCAGCGGTCCCAGACGGGCGGCCTGGGCTTCCAGATGGCGGGCCACCTGGGCATTCAGCCAGCGCTGGATTTGTGTCGTCAAATGAATGATTTCGATCGTCATGGCTTAAGTCCTCTTCAAGTACCCGGGCCCATTGCCAACGAGCCGGGGTGACGCCCCTATCCGTGGCGTCGAAAGAGGATATAGCACATCCCGCTGACAGATTTCAATATCTGTCATTCAATGTTCCGTGATTGGAGACCCCCGAGCCAGGCCCGGCTGCACCCCGCCGCCTCCCGGTCTGCGGCGGATCTTGGCCCGTCTCCCACGGCCATTTATCCCGTTCGTTTGGCTCGGGTTTGTTTGTCTCGTTGGGGTGGCTCTGCTAAAGCACGGCGTAAAAAACAATCCTCCGGAGTCGTCGATGATCCCCCGCTACACCCGCCCGGAAATGGCTTCCATCTGGGAGCCGCAGGCCCGCTTCAAGATCTGGTTCGAGATCGAGGCCCATGCGGCGGACGCGCAGGCGGAGCTCGGCGTGATCCCCAAGGAAGCCGCCAAGTCGGTCTGGGCCAAGGCGCGCAACGTCGATTTCGACATCGCCCGGATCGACGAAATCGAGCGCGAGACCAAGCACGACGTCATCGCCTTCACGACCCATCTGGCGGAGATCGTCGGGCCCGAGGCGCGCTTCGTCCATCAGGGCATGACCTCCTCCGACGTGCTCGACACCTGCTTCAACGTCCAGCTCACCCGCGCCGCCGATCTTCTCATCGCCGATGTCGACAAGGTGCTCGCCGCTCTGAAGAAGCGCGCCTTCGAGCACAAGATGACGCCGACCATCGGCCGCTCCCACGGCATCCACGCCGAACCCGTCACGTTCGGGCTCAAGCTCGCCTATGCCTATGCGGAATTTTCCCGCGCCCGCGAGCGCCTGATCGCCGCCCGCAAGGAAGTCGCGACCTGCGCCATCTCGGGCGCCGTCGGCACCTTTGCGCAGATCGATCCGCGCGTCGAAGAACATGTCGCCAAGGCGATGGGCCTGGTGCCGGAGCCGATCTCGACGCAGATCATCCCGCGCGACCGCCACGCGATGTATTTTGCAACGCTCGGCGTGATCGCCTCCTCGGTCGAACGCCTCGCCACCGAAATCCGCCATCTGCAGCGCACCGAAGTGCTGGAGGCCGAAGAGTTCTTCTCCGAGGGACAGAAGGGTTCTTCGGCGATGCCGCACAAACGCAATCCGGTGCTATCGGAAAATCTTTCCGGTCTCGCCCGCATGGTGCGCGGCTACGCGATGCCGGCGATGGAAAACGTCGTGCTCTGGCACGAGCGCGACATCTCTCACTCGTCGGTCGAACGCATGATCGGCCCGGACGCCACCGTGACGCTCGACTTCGCGCTGAATCGCCTCGCCGGCCTGATCGAGAAGCTGTTGGTCTACCCCGCGAACATGCAGAAGAACCTCGACCGTCTCGGCGGCCTCGTGCATTCGCAGCGGCTCCTGATGGCGCTGACGCAAAAGGGCGCCAGCCGCGAAGACGCCTACAAATACGTCCAGCGCAACGCGATGCCGGTCTGGCGCGGCGAAGGCGACTTCCTGACGCTGCTGAAGAAAGACCCCGACGTGAAGAAGCACCTGAGCGACGCCGAGATCGAGGAGCGCTTCGACCTCGGCTACCACTTCAAGCACGTCGACACGATCTTCAAGCGGGTGTTTGGCGAGAGTTGAAGGCACAGGTCGTCATCCTGAGGTGCGCGCTCTTGCGCGCCTCGAAGGATGGGCACAACCCGTAGCCCATCCTTCGAGGCTCGCTACGCTCGCACCTCAGGATGACGGTACGCTTTTTCGATAGCCCTACCCCCGCGCCACTGCCGCCACCTTCACCGGCGCGCCATACATCCGCATCAGCACGAAGGTCACAGCCAGGATCGCGACGTAGACGACGAGCTGCATCGCGGTCGGCTGGTCGGTGTAGCCGATCAGCGTATGCAGCGCCTTGCCGGGGATGCTGGAGTCCGACAATAACCAGGCCGAATCCCAGACCACGTTGTTCATCGCCGTCAGCGCATCGGCTTTTTCCAGAAACGCCGCGGCCTGCGCCGCCATGCCGGCGGCGAGCAGCGCGATCAGCACCGTCGTGACCGCAAACAGTTTTCGCGCGGGAATGCGCACCAGGCCGGCGTAGGTCAGCACGCAGACCAGCGCGCCGAGCACCAGCCCGATCAAGCCGCCGAGCGCCACGCCAAGCGCCGAATCCTCGCTGCCGGCAACGACGCCGTAGAGGAACAAGACGACCTCGCTGCCTTCCCGCAGCACCGCGACGCCGACCACGACGGCCAGCGCCAGCAGCGACTTCGAGCCCTCGGCTACCGCTTGCCCCGCCGCGCGCAATTCGCCGGCGAGTTCGCTGCCGTGACGCGCCATCCAGACATTGTGCCAGGTCAGCATCACGACGGCGATGGCGAGGATAGCCGCGTTGAACAGCTCCTGCCCCATGCCGGCGAACAGGTTCGACAGCGCGCCGGCAAAGACGGCGACGAGACAGGCGGCGAGCACGCCTGCAATCACGCCGCCGCCGATCCAGAGATTGCGATGCGGCACCGTGCGCGTGACCGCCAGCACGATGCCGATGATCAGGCCGGCCTCGAAGACCTCGCGGAAAACGATGATCATTGCGGCGATCACGACGGCTTCTTACTGGATGACCAGCGCGCCGCGGGCGACCTTCTCGTTGTATTCGTCGAAGAACTCGTAGCGGCCCGGCTTCTGCGCGCGGACATTGATGGTGGCGTCGCTGGAGCCAGCGACCACCTTCTCGACCTTCAGGGTCTTGCTTTCGAATTCCATTGCCTTGGCGTCGAGGTTCTTCAGCTTGATCACGATCGCGGTGTTGGCGGGCGCGGTAATCTCGGCCGGCGTAAATTTCTTGTCCTTGTAGCTGAGCTGGATCTCGGTGGCGCTTTGCGCGTTGGCGGCGCCGCTGACCGAAAGAAGAGCGATCGCGGCGAACAGGGTTGCTTTCGAAAGGGACATGTCGGTTCTTTCAATTCAGGGCTGACGCTATCGGGCGAAGGCATACGCCGCCGGGCGCCATGCCGTGAAGGGGCAAACGGCGCCAGTAAATTGGAGTCGTTCTAAATATGTAAATCAGCCCGGCGCACCGTCGACCATGCGGACCGCGACGCGGTCGCGGCGGACGAAGTGATGCCAGAGCGCGGCCGCGAGATGGAGCACGATCAGCGCCAGCAGCACATAGGCAAAGAAGATGTGACGGTCCTCGTAAGCCTGCGCCGCGGCCCGGTCGGGCGAGGTAAATTGCGGGACGTGAAACAGCCCGAACCAGTCCGAATAGTTCTGTGCGCGCGCGCCGGAATGCGCCCAGCCCAGCAGTGCCACCAGCAAGGTGACGGCATAGAGCGCGCCATGGCTGATGCGCGCCGCGATCCGCTCCCAGCGCGGCGAGCCCGCGGGCAAGGCGGGGGCCGGGTTGAGGCCGCGCCAGACCAGGCGCAGCACCATCAGGAGCAGCACGGCATAGCCGATATCGGCGTGAACAGAGCGATAGAAGAAGCGATCCGGCCGCGCCGGAAAATGGTTCATCCACCAGCCATAGGCGATCATGCCGATGATGGTGATGCCGAGGACCCAGTGGAACCCGCGCGCCAGCGCACCCCAGCTCGATGACGTATTTCGGATCATGTCTGGCGCGGCCTCCGGGGCAATCGAATCCGACGGCCAGCAGCGGTCTTGGCGGCGGCTGGGACGGCGCGTCCTGATAGCTTTCCGGCCTTGCCAAGGCGATTTGAATCATTCCAAAGTACGGCGCCACCGGCGTTAGCCCAATGGCGGGCCGCCGGGGCCCTCAAATCAACCCAACGGTAACCGCGGATCGGCTAGAGTCGCAGCGTGGCATCCCCCCCGACGATCCTTGTTTTCGACTCCGGCCTTGGCGGCCTCACGGTGTTGCGTGAGATCGTAGGCAGCCGGCCCGATGCGCACTACGTCTACGTCGCCGACGACGCCTTCTTCCCCTATGGCCACCACAGCGAGGAGCAGATCATCGCCCGCGTGGTGCCGCTGGTCGGCGAACTGATCGCGGCCCATTCCCCCGATCTCGTCGTGATCGCCTGCAATACGGCCTCCACGCTGGTCATGTCGCATCTGCGCGAAGCCTATGCTGTGCCGTTCGTCGGCACCGTGCCCGCGATCAAGCCGGCCTGCGCCAGCTCAAAGACAAAACGCGTGTCGGTGCTCGGCACCAGGGGCACCGTGACGCGCGAATACACGCGGAAACTGATCGACGATTTCGCCGGGGGGTGCGAGGTGACGCTGGTCGGCTCCGCCGAACTCGCCGCCCTGGCCGAACGCGCACTCAGCGGCCTTTATGTCAGCGACAAGGACATCGCGGCCGAACTCGCCCCCTGCTTCGTCGGCACCGGCGCCTTGGACGCCGCCCGCACCGACACCGTCGTGCTCGCCTGTACGCATTATCCGCTGCTGCTGGATCGCCTGATCAAGCTCGCGCCATGGCCGGTCGACTGGATCGACCCCGCGCCCGCGATCGCGCGGCGCGTCTCTGACCTGCTCGGCGGTCCCGGACTCGAGTCAGACACCGCCGGCGCCGAAATGGTGTTTACGTCGAAGCGAGCCCACGCGCTGAGCCATGCGCTGATGCCGTTTTTCGGCGGCCGGGTGCCGGCTTAGGAGCACGATAGTGGACGGGTGCGCCCTTTTGTCATCCAGCCAACTCCCCGGTAGCGGCGCAGAATTCACCTCAGGTCATGGTGACCGATCGAGGGAGGGGAAAATGCGTGTGCTTCTGTCAACTGTGGCTTTGCTCATTTCGCTTTCGTCTGCCGCGAATGCAGGCCCAAAGGAGGAAGCGTTCCAGGTCGTGGAAAAGTGGAGCAAGGCATTCAGTGAGTCGGACATCGACGGCATCGTGAAGCTCTACGCTGCTGATGCGGTGATGCTCGGCACCGGCAGCAAAGCTCTGATCACCTCACAGGAGGGAGTTCGCAGATATTTCGAGGCCGTGCTTCGCAACAACAAATTGACGGTGGCTCTCGGCGAACATTCCGTGCTGCAAGTCTCTGACACGACCGTTGTCGTGACGGGCTTCGACACGATCGTCGGCGTGTTCGCGGACAAGCCGGTGAATCTGGCAGGACGCGACACGTTCATCATTGCCAAACGCCCGGCCGACTGGCAGATCGTCCACTTCCATCGATCGGCCACGCCGAATTGAACCGCGATCGTTCGTCCAGGAATTCGTAGTGGCGGATTACGTTTCTCGCCGGCGACCGCTGCTTTGGACAGCGAGTACCGCTGCAGACGCAAAACTGAAAGCGTGATCTTCATCACGGCAATAACTCATCGCGCCATTGTATCCCTGGAATAGCAGATATCCGTTGGCTGGCAGGGAGACCCGCGATGAATTGGTTGTTGAATCGGTGGTGGGTTTCGAAGTTGATGAATCAGTTCGGCTCGGGGGCGGTGGTCTTCGTTTCCGGCTGTGTTTTGCTGTTGGGGGTCGCCTTCCCGAGCATCAGCCTGGGCGACCTGAACCATGCGCTGACGGATATCTTTGGAACCATCGTAATCCTGACTACGGTCGCCCAGGGTGCCGCATGGCTTTGGCGTCGACGCTGCGCCCCAGGTTAGAGCACCGACAACGCAATTCGCAGTCCGGCGTTGATCTCCCCACTCGCGCGCAACCGTCTGCGCGGCGCCCGCGCCTGATCCCCAACCAAGCAGGCAATGTGCGACGCTCGCGCTCAGGCAGAGTATTTTTTCTTGATCCTCGCATTGCGCCGCTCGATTGACATCACACAGCACGTGCCATTCCATGTCGATGTCGAATTGTCGTCGCGCGCTTGTTGCACCGTAATTCTCGTATTCTGGTAGGCGGATCAAGCTGAACAGGTCCGCACTGCGCGGACCTGTTCGGCTTCAATTCGCGCCCTACCGGCGCGACTGCGTCGCCTCCCACGCAAGCGCAATCTCGCGCCCCGCCGGCGACAAATCGACCCGACTGGCAAATCGATTCTGATTTTCGTAAATCGTGTCAAGCGCCAAAGGTGAAAATATTTCGCTTTCGCCGTCGGGCAAACCAGTGATTTGATTCCGTCCGTCTCACCCACAAGAGGGGCGTGCGCACGTCACGAACGCGCGGTGGGATGCGGTGGACGCGGGCGGCGGCGGGTGACGCATGCCGCCGGCGCGGACGGTAAAACCGTGTGGTCCCGACGCCCATATACTGGCGTCAAGTCCGCGGGACATTTCTCGCGGGCGATGGTGGCAAAAGAGTTTTGTCTCACCAGGGAGAGCGCGGAATAAGCCGTAAACCATCGCGCAGGGAAAGCCGGGATGCCTCCGCTGCCCTGTATGCTCGTGTGCGCACTTCCTTGTGCACATTGCACGCGAGACCGCGGGTGCAGCGCGCACCCGGCTTTCCCTGCGCCCTCTTTATTTCGAGGGTGGCAATCGACACAAAGCTCGGGCGCATCGTGCCGCGAGGTTGCGGACGCATACCCTCTCGCTGTTTGAAATGTGAATCCGAAGTCTTACCCTGCTCCGCGGGCGACGGTGTCGCGATTGCCCAGCAAAGCGGCATCTAGCGCACCCCGGTGCAAAAACTCGATTTCCCGGCCGGCTACAGCAAGGTCACGGCGATCGCGGAAGTGCCCGGCGGCCGGCGAATCCGGCCAGATTCCGGAAGGCACGGTCACGACGCCAGGGCCGGCGACAAACCCTTCAAGGTGCTTGGGGTTTGCGTCGTCAGGGCGGGCGAACCGCTGGCTAAACCGGCGCCATAAGGCTGGCGTCAAACCGGCCGGTTCGTGCTACATCAGGGGCTGGCGGGTCAGAAGGACCTGCTGTCGGCTTTCTGTTTGTTGCGGGAAACTTGAGCGGAGCGATGCGCGGAACGGTTCGAAAAATAACACTGCCGCGCCGTCTCGTCGCTGACCTCATGCACGCGTCGATCCGCGTGCCCTTTGTTTCGCTTGCGCGCCCCCTCAATATCCGCAGCCTACTGGAGGCCCGCGCGCAGGCCGCAGCGCGGCCCGGCTGGGCGGCGATCTTCGTCAAGGCGTTTGCGCTGGTCGCCAAAGAACAGCCGGTGCTGCGCACGCTCTACGTCAAATGGCCATTGCCCGCGTTCTACGAACTGCCGCGCAGCGTCGCGATGGTGGCGATCGCACGCGTCGAGGACGGCCAGGATTGCGTGCTGCCGCAAAAGGTCACGGCGCCCGACGAGATGCCGCTCGCGGAAGTCGACGCGATGATCCGCCACGCCAAGGATGCGCCGATCGACGAGGTGCCGGCGTTCCGCAAGATCCTGCGCACGACGCGGCTGCCGCTGCCGCTGCGCCGGCTGTTCTGGGCGATCGGGCTCAATTTCGGCCGCCAGCGCGCCAACTGGTTCGGGAGTTTCGGGGTCACCTCGGTGGCCGCGTATGGCGCCGGCCAGCTCCATGCACTCAGCCCAGGCCCCTTCATCCTGAGCTACGGGGTGGAGAATCCCGACCAGTCAATCGACGTCGTGCTGCGCTGGGACCACCGGATTACCGACGCCGCCCTGATCGCCAAGGTGCTGAACAGGCTGGAACAGGTGCTGAACACCGAAATATCAGGCGAATTGCGGGCGAATCGGCAGCAAACCGAGCCCAAACCGGTCCGGGCGGTCGCCACTTAGCCGTCATTCCGGGATGGTCCGCAGGACCAGACCCGGAATCTCGAGATTCCCCGGTGCGCAATTGCGCACCTGAGGTTCGCTTCGCGCCCCGGAATAACGCCCACTTCTCGTTGACAGAACGGCGCTTTCTCCCTAATACCCCGCTTGCTCGCGGGCCGTTTTCGGCCCGCGTTGCGTTTCGCGACCCGTGGTCCTCCCCGAGCTTTTGAGGCGGACCTGTCGGCACCGGGAAATTCCCGGCGCACAGGAGGGCGCGTCTCCTCAAAACTCAAACTTTTCAAGAGGACGCGATGACTAAGCGCAGTGAAGCTAAATACAAAATCGATCGCCGTATGGGCCAGAATATCTGGGGCCGCCCCAAGAGCCCCGTCAACCGCCGTGAATACGGCCCCGGCCAGCACGGCCAGCGCCGCAAGGGCAAGCTGTCCGACTTCGGCGTCCAGCTTCGCGCCAAGCAGAAGCTCAAGGGCTACTACGCCAACATTTCCGAGCGCCAGTTCCACGGCATCTATGTCGAGGCCGGCCGCATGAAGGGCGACACCGGTGAAAACCTGATCGGCCTCCTGGAGCGCCGTCTTGACACCGTGGTCTATCGCGCCAAGTTCGTCGCCACCATGTTCGCTGCGCGCCAGTTCATCAACCACGGCCACATCAAGGTGAACGGCCGCCGCGTCAACATTTCGAGCTACAAGGTGAAGCCGGGTGACGTGATCGAGATCAAGGAATCCTCCAAGCAGCTCACCCCGGTGCTGGAAGCCGCCCAGCTCGGCGAGCGCGATGTGCCCGATTACGTCGAGGCCGATCACAGCAAGATGACCGCAAAGTACGTCCGCATCCCCGCGCTGTCGGACGTGCCGTTCGCGGTGCAGATGGAGCCGCATCTGATCGTCGAATTCTATTCGCGCTGATCGGTACGCATTTTCGAGCTATCAAGGGCCCCGGCAAAACCGGGGCCTTTTGTTTGCACACAGATGGCTGAAATGCCCGCATGCGGTTAAAGTCGATCACTTCGCGATGGGCCGAACGAGTGCGGGGGAACACCATGCGCCTGAACGACTGCTACAACTTCCACGACTTCCGCAAGCTGGCGCAACGGCGGCTGCCGGGTCCGATCTTCAACTACATCGACGGTGCGGCCGACGACGAGACGACCCTGCGCCAGAACACCGCGAGCTTCGAACGCTGCGACCTCGTGCCTAACGTGCTGCGCGGGGTCGACGCCATCGACATGTCGGTGACCGTCATGGGCCAGAAGCTGGCGATGCCGGTCTATTGCTCGCCGACCGCGCTGCAACGCCTGTTCCACCATACCGGCGAGCGTGCCGTGGCCGCCGCGGCCGCAAAGCACGGCACGATGTTCGGCGTATCCTCGCTCGGAACGGTCAGCCTCGAGGAATTGCGCAAGGCGCACGACACGCCGCAGGTCTATCAGTTCTATTTTCACAGGGATCGCGGGCTCAACCGCGCCATGATGCAGCGCGCGAAGGAAGCCGGAGTCAACGTCATGATGCTGACCGTGGACAGCATCACCGGCGGCAACCGCGAGCGCGATTTGCGCACCGGGTTCTCGATTCCGTTCCGGCTGACGCTCGCCGGCATGGTTCAGTTCGCAATCCGGCCGATGTGGGGCATCAACTACGTTACGCATGAAGCTTTCAAACTGCCCCAGCTCGACGAGCACGTCGATATGAGCGGCGGCGCGATGTCGATCGGCCGCTATTTCACCGAAATGCTCGAGCCTTCGTTGAAGTGGGACGACGTCGCCGACATGGTGCGGCAATGGAACGGACAATTCTGCCTGAAGGGCATCATGTCGGTGGCAGACGCCAAACGCGCCGTTGAAATCGGCTGCACCGGGATCGTGCTGTCCAACCACGGCGGCCGGCAGCTCGACGGTTCGCGGGCGGCGTTCGATCAGCTCGCGGAAATCGTCGATGCCGTCGGCGACCGGATCGACGTCATCATGGACGGCGGCGTCCAGCGCGGAACCCATGTCCTGAAAGCATTGTCGCTGGGAGCCAAAGCGGTTGGCGTCGGGCGCTTCTATCTTTATCCTCTCGCCGCGGCCGGCCAGGCCGGCGTCGAGCGCGCGCTCGGCCTGATGCGGGCCGAAATCGAGCGCGGCATGAAGCTGATGGGGTGCAGATCGATCGACCAGTTGTCACGCGAAAACCTGCGCTTCAGATAATTCCCTCACCAAGTTGCAAATACCGAGAGCCAATCATGCACTACACCCCTCCTCCGTGCGATCCCAAGGCAATCCCCGTCCGCGTCAACCTGCTGTCGGACACCCAGACCCGGCCGACGGCGGCGATGCGCGAGGCGATGGCGCGGGCGGAGGTCGGCGACGAACAGATCGGCGACGACCCGAGCGTCAATTTGCTGTGCGAGCGCGTCGCCGACCTGCTCGGCAAGGAAGCCGCCGTATTCATGCCGTCGGGCACCATGTGCAATGTCGCGGCGACCTTGTCCTGGTGCCGCCCGGGCGACGAGATTCTGGCGCATGCCAGCGCGCACATCATCGCCCGCGAGGGCGGCGCGCATGCCGCCCTTGGCGGATTCCAGATCACGCCGCTGCCGGGCGAGGACGGACAATTTTCACCGGAGACGTTTCGCGCAGCACTCCACCCGCGCTCGCGCTACCAGCCACCGCAAACCGTCGTCAGCGTCGAGCAGACCGCCAATATCGGCGGCGGCACGATCTGGAAGAAGGCCGCCCTCGATGAGGTCGTCAGCATCGCCAAGGCCAACGGCCTCGTCACCCATATGGACGGCGCGCGGCTCTTGAACGCCTGCGTCGCGTCAGGAATTTCCGCGCGCGACATGACGGCCGGCTGGGATTCAGCCTGGATCGATTTCTCCAAGGGCCTCGGCGCGCCGGTCGGCGGCGCCATCGCCGGCTCACGCGAGTTCATCGATAATGTCTGGCGCTGGAAGCAACGGCTAGGCGGTTCGATGCGGCAGGCCGGCATCTGTGCCGCGGCCTGCGTTTATGCGCTCGACCATCACGTCGAGCGCCTCGCCGACGATCATGCCAACGCAAGGGCGCTGGCGCGCGGGCTGTCGCAGATCAACGGCGTCGAGGTGCAGCAGCCCGAGACCAATCTGGTGTTCTTCAAGCCCGACGGCGCCGGCGTCGGCGGCGACAAGATGGTCAAAGCCTTGCGCAAGCGCGGCGTATTGCTGGCCATGATGGACGGCCGCATCCGCGCCTGCACCCATCTCGATGTGACGGCCGCGATGATCGAAGAGACCGTCGGCCTGGTGCGCGAGATCGTGCGCGGGGCTTAAGCGCTCACTTGTCCAACGCCTGATAGATCAGCGTCTTCAATGCAAGCTGAATGCGTCCGCGTTGCGACGGCGTCTGCACCATGAAGATCGCGAACATGTTGTCCCTGGGATCGATGAAGAAAAACGTGCCAGCGACGCCGTCCCAACGATATTCGCCTGTTGGCCACGACGTGTTCGGCGGCACGGATGTCCGCACCGCGAAGCCGAGGCCGAAGCCGCTGGTTTCGCCGGGGTAGTAAGCATAGTCGCGTGCGATTTTGGTTTCCGCGCCGATGTGGTCGGACGTCATCAGCGCGATCGTCTCGGGCTTGAGGTAGGTTCGGCCCTCGAACGTGCCGCCGTTCAGCAGCATCTGGGCGAAGCGAGCATAATCGCCGACAGTACCCACCATGCCGCCGCCGCCGGACTCCATTCTCCTCGGCTCCATCGGATCTCGAACGTTGGCGACCGGGCTGATCGCGCGATCGGTCGGCATCGGCTCGGCGATGCGTGGCCGCATTGCCGGATCGGTGACAGTGAACGCCGTCTCGCTCATTCCGAGTGGACCGAGCAACCGCTCCTTTTCGAACTCGAGCAGGGATTTTCCCGACGCCACCTCGATGACGCGACCGAGCACGTCGGTGGAATAGCCGTAGTCCCATCGCGTGCCAGGCTGTTCGACCAATGGAAGTTTTGCGACTTGCTCCGCAAATTCGGCATTGGTCAGGTTACGGCGGACAAGACCAGCCTCGGCGTAGCGGGCGCGTACAAGGCCTCCCCCCATGTAACCGTAAGGCAGGCCGGAGGTATGGCGCAGCAGATCCTTGATCGTGATCGGCCGCGTGAGCGGCTCTTCCACCAACGTCGACTTGCCGTCGTCGCCCGCTTTCTCGACGCCGACCTTCACCTCTGCAAAGGCCGGAATGTATTTCGAGACGGGATCATCGAGTCCTAGTTTGCCGTCCTCCACCAGCATCATCGCCGCCACCGAGGTGATCGGTTTCGACATCGAATAAAGGCGGAAGATCGTGTCCGCGCTCATCGGCAAGTTGGTGGCGGTATCGCGGACGCCGAAGCTCTCGAAATAGACCGGCTTGCCGTGCTGTTGGATCAAAAGGATCGCACCCGGGATCTTGCCGGTTGCGACTTCATTGCGGATGTAATCGCCGACGCGCACGAGGCCTTCGCGCGAAAAGCTTCCCGCGACCGGCGCAGCCTCGCCACCACGCGCAGCATTGAGCGGAACGACGACGGCAAGTGCCGCCAGTGCCGCCGCGACCAGGCCGTGGCACGTCACGCCGTCAATTCTCCAGGGCTTCATAGACCAGCTGCTTGAGGGTGCGCTGGACGCGCTGCCGTTCGGTGGGCGTCTGCTCCAGCACGACGAAGAACATATCCTGCTTGCGGTCGACCACGAGATAGCAGCCCGCCGCGCCGTCCCATTTCAACTCGCCCAGCGATCCCGGCGGTGGCGGTTTGGCGTTACCGGGATCGGTGCGCACGGCAATTCCGAGCCCCATGCCGAAGCCGTCACCGGGAAAATAGAAATGATCCCGCTCGACGCCCGAGCCCTTGCCGGTATGGTCTGACGCCATCAATTCGAAGGTCTGCGGGCTGAGATAGGTCTTGCCCTCGAAGCTGCCGCCATTGAGCAACATCTGCGCAAAGCGCGAAAAGTCCGCCATCGTCGAAACCATGCCGCCGCTGGCGGATTCCCACTTCTGGCGAACCTCGGTCCGGTACTGGCGGCCGACCCGGAAATCACTGTCGTTCGGCACCGGCTGCGCGAGCCGCTGCAACCGCTCCGGCTCGGTAACGAAGAAGCCGGTGTCGATCATACCGAGCGGGTCGAGCAGCTTTTCCTTCTCGATCTCGAACAACGACTTTCCGGACACGATCTCCATGACACGCGCCAGGATGTCGGTGGAATGGCCGTATTGCCAAAGCGCGCCGGGCTGGTTGTGCAGCGGCAGTTTGGCGATCCGCTCGGCAAATTCGGCGAGGTCGAATTCGCCCGCGTAGATATTGGCGTCCTTGTAGGCCTTGCGCACCAGGCTGTCGCCGTAGAAGCCATAGGTGATCCCGGAGGTATGACGCATCAGGTCGAGAATGGTAATGGGCTTGGTCATCGGCACCAGTTCGAGCGTCTTGGAGCCGTCCTCGGCCTTTTTCTCCACGCCGACCTTCATGTTGGCAAAGGAGGGAATGTACTTCGAGACGGGGTCGTCGAGCTTGATCTTGCCGTCCTGGATCAGCTCCATCGCCACGACTGACGTGATCACCTTGGTCAGCGAAGACAGGCGGAAGATGGTCTTGTCCGTAATCGGCGTCTTGGAGACCACGTCCTGCACGCCGAAGGTTTGATGATAGACCGGTTTGCCGCGCTGCTGGATCAGAACATTGGCGCCGGCGATCTTGCCGGTTGCCACCTCGTTCGCGAAGAACTCGCTGATCTTGGCGAGCTTGGCCTCGTTGAAACGTGCGCCGGCGGGAATGTCGAAGGTGCCCTCGGCGCGGGCGAGCGACGTTGCAGTCAGCACCACGGAACCAAAAGCCAGCGCGCGCAATATTTGACGTGAATTCATTGGACCCCTCCCCGGAATTCGCCCGGGGAGTGTAGCGGGCGCATATCGTCAGGCACAAGGCCTACCGTAGGGCGTCAGAGCCTCTTCATGCAACCTTGGCACTGTCGGCGGAGAAGCAGCAGAAGATCACTTTCGTGACTTCCGGCGCGGTGCTCAGGGAATCGACAACCGTTTCGGCGGCAATTTCCGCCGCGCGGTCGGCGGGGAAGCGATAGACACCTGTGGAGATCGCAGGATACGCCAGCGAGGAAAGCGCATTGGCCTGCGCCAGTTCGATCGCGCGGCGATAGCAGGAGCCGAGCAGTTCATCCTCGCGCGCATTGCCGCCGTGCCAAACCGGCCCAACGGCGTGAATCACATGCCTGGCCGGCAACCGATATCCGCGGGTGATTTTGGCATCGCCGGTCGCGCAGCCATTGAGCGTGCGGCACTCGGCGAGCAGTTCCGGGCCGGCCGCCCGATGGATCGCACCATCGACGCCGCCCCCGCCCAGCAAAGGCGAATTTGCGGCGTTGACGATGGCGTCAACGCTCAAAGTGGTGATGTCGGCAACGATGACTTCCAGCCGCGCCTTGCCGATCTGGCGCGCGCTCAAGTTCAGGCCGAGGCTGCCGCGTTGACGGTGACGCCCTTGTCGGCGAACAACTGCTGCAGTTCACCAGCCTGGAACATCTCACGGATGATGTCGCAACCGCCAACGAACTCGCCCTTGACGTAGAGCTGCGGAATGGTCGGCCAGTTGGAATAGTCCTTGATGCCGTTGCGCAGGTCGGCGGATTCCAGAACGTTGAGGCCCTTGTAGCCGACGCCGACGTGGTCGAGGATCTGGACGACCTGACCCGAGAAACCGCACTGCGGAAACTGCGGCGTTCCCTTCATGAACAGCACGACGTCGTTCGATTTCACTTCGTTGTCGATAAATTGCTCGATGCTCATATTCAGTTCCCTTTTGGGGCACAGCCCCCTGCGGCTTAGCCTGACGGGCCGGCTCGTCCGATTTAACCCGATACTGCCCATATATGTAGCCCAAACCGTTGTGCATCCAAAGTAAAATGGCGGGGAGCTGGCATGCGCGGGGCCCAGCAGGGGCTCAAAAGCCCGTCCGTCCATAGTCTGATGACATCAATGTCATAGCGTTGGGAGGCTTTTATCCCGGGCGGGAAGCCCTATTTAGGACGGACTGCCCGTCGGGAACCTGTCTGCCATAACAACGTTCTCTCCCCTACCGGAGACACCAGTGACGAAATCAGTATCCGCCACGGCCGCGTTAGCCAGCCCGTCACTTTTTTCCGATTCCGGGACCCTCGCCCAGCGTCTGGTCGAGGCCTACCTCGCCGTGCGGGACGAGACCGAGCGCCGGGCCGCCCCCCTGAGCCCTGAGGACCAGCTGATCCAGTCCATGCCGGACGCCAGCCCGGCAAAGTGGCACCGTGCCCATACCACCTGGTTCTTCGAGCAATTCCTGCTCGGCGAGCATTGCGAGGGGTATCAGGTCTTCCACCCCGACTACGCCTTTCTGTTCAATTCCTATTATGTCAGCGCAGGCCCCCGCCATGCCCGCCACCAGCGCGGCCATCTGACCCGCCCGAGCGCCGATGAAGTCACCGCCTATCGCAGGCACGTCGATGCCGCCGTGGTGAAATTCTTCCAGAGCGCCGCCGAGGATGTCCTGAAGGGGCTAGCGCCGCTGGTCGAAGTCGGCCTCAACCACGAGCAACAGCACCAGGAATTGATGCTGACGGACATCCTGCACGCCTTCGCGCAGAACCCGATTCCGCCGGCCTATGATGCGGCGTGGCGCTTCCCCGCGCCGAGCCGGGGCGGCGACGAATGGATCACCCTCAACGAGGGCATCCATACCGTCGGGCACACCGACGGCAGCTTTCACTTCGACAATGAAAAGCCGGCGCACCGCGCACTGGTCGGCCCTGTCAAACTCGCCCGCAACCTCGTCACCAACGCCGAATGGCTCGCCTTCATGAAGGACGGCGGCTACACGGCGACGACGCTGTGGCTGATGGACGGCTTTGCCGCTGTCGGCAACGAGGGCTGGCAGGCCCCCGGCCATTGGCGGCAGATCAACGGCAAATGGCGGATCATGACGCTCGGCGGCTTGCAGCCGATCGACCCGTCAGCGCCGGTCAACCATGTCAGCTATTACGAGGCCGATGCGTTCGCGCGCTGGGCCGGCCGGCATTTGCCGACCGAGATGGAGTGGGAAGTCGCGGCCCGTGCCGGTCAACTGAACGATGCCTTCGGCATCGTCTGGCAGTGGACCCGCAGTTCGTACTCGCCCTACCCCGGATATCGCGCCATCGAGGGCGCGCTCGGCGAATACAACGGCAAGTTCATGGTCAATCAGCTGGTGCTGCGCGGATCCTCGCTTGCAACCCCGGCCGGACACAGCCGTATTACCTATCGCAACTTCTTCTATCCGCACCATCGCTGGCAATTCACGGGATTGCGCCTCGCCGACTACGCCTGACTTTTCTCAAGCATGATCCGGAAAGTGCACAGCGTCTTTCCGAACCACTTCATGCCTAACCGATGATCAAAAGCGCGCCGGAAAGCGCGTTCAGGAGAGTATCATGAATGTGCATGCCGCCGCTTTGGCCAAAACGCACGATTTCGACGAACAGACTTCCGCATTTGCGGAAGACGTGATCGGCAACCTCGGGCAGCATCCGAAACGGCTGTCGCCGAAATATTTCTACGACGCCACGGGATCGGAGCTGTTCGAACAGATCACGGTCCTGCCGGAGTACTATCCGACCCGCACCGAAATCGGCATCCTGCGCGACCGGGGCGATGCGATCGCCGCCATCATCGCGAAGGGGGCGGCGCTGGTGGAATTCGGCGCCGGCGCCACCACGAAGGTGCGCCTGCTGCTGGAACGCAGCGACTTCGGCGCCTATGTGCCGGTCGATATATCCGGCGATTTCCTCAAGGCGCAGGCCGATGCCCTGCGCAAGGATTTCCCCAACCTCAACGTCTATCCGGTGGCCGCGGATTTTACAGTGCCCTTTGCACTGCCGGCCGAGATCGCCGATATGCCGAAGCTTGGCTTCTTCCCGGGATCGACGCTCGGCAATTTCGAGCCGGATGAAGCGAGCGCCTTCCTACGCACCGCCCGCGAGAGTCTCGGCGACGGCGCGCAGATGATCATCGGCGTCGACCTCGAAAAGGACGAGCGCCTGCTTTACGACGCCTATAACGATTCCGCAGGCGTCACCGCGCGCTTCAACCTCAATGTGCTGGTTCGTATCAACCGCGAGCTCGGCGGCAATTTCGACCTTTCCGCCTTCACCCACCGTTCGATCTATAACCGCGACCGCCATCGCATCGAGATGCATCTGATCAGCCGCAAGGCACAGAACGTGCGCGTGCTCGGGCACAATTTCTCGTTCCGTCCCGGCGAGAGCATCCACACCGAAAGCAGCTACAAATACAGTCTCGAGCGCTTCACCGCGTTGGCGCGCGGCGCTGGCTGGAGAGTACGCGAAACCTGGACCGACAAGGCCCGGATGTTCTCGGTTCACGCGCTGGCGGCGTGGGACTGAGCTCGCCTCAGCTTTTCGCCCCCGACTTGCTGCGCGCCGGCCGAGGCTTGCGCATGGGTGTGATCCGTAGCGCCGGCATCATCCAGTGGTCGGACAATCGTTGCGCACCCAACAGCCAGGCGTGAATGATCCGCCATTTGTCCTGTCCCCGCGATTGGAAATCCAGCAGCGGTGAACCATCGTCCTGCAGTTGGTAGAAGAACCGCAACGAGTCCTTGCCGGTGGGTCCGCCAGGATCGACCGATTGCGTCAAGATCCAGTTGTCCCACTGCTGCAGTATCAGGACCCGTGCATCGCTTTGCTTCATCGGCGCGCGTTCTCTGCCACGGGCAAACCGTGGGAACCGAGTTGACCGCGCTGGTCAGAATGAACCTGCAGTGAAAGGTGGCCGCGCCGCCGCGCACCGGAACCTTCGTAGCTCGACATGAAAGCAAATGCTTAACAAATTTGCAATTTTGTCGATCCATGCCAGCAATTCGCTGCACCAGCGCTGTCGTTTCCCCTCCGAAAAGTCCAAATTTTGACGCCGACTCAGCCAATCCTGCCGACACGGCTTGGCTGGGGTGAGTTCGTGCCAGGGAATTTAGTCATGCAGAACGCGTATCCGACGTCCGCAAACCAGAAGCACCGCTTCAGACCTTCATCTGCCCGCGGCGATGAGGACGATGGACCCGATTCCGATGTGAACGCCGCGCTGGCGTCGCTGATCGAGGAAAATGTCAGGCTTCGTGCCCTTGTGGTGCAGTTGTCCGACCTCGTCCTCAAGAACGTCGTCGGCGCAAAATAGTCGCAACGCGTGCCGCTTCGCTGTGGCTGTCGGTCGTGCAACCGGCGCTGCAAATCGGCTAATCTGCGGCATCGGACCGCAGCGAGATCGATTCCCACACCGCGACCACCACCATGATCGCGGTTGTGAGGATCGAGAGCGACAGCGGCGACAGGTCGTGTGCGAACCAGGCCAGCACGCACAACGCAATGATGCCGACGCCGTGTGACAGCTGCAGGAAGCCGCGAAAGCTATGCTTGAACAGGATCGTGCCGATCAGGAACAGCAATGGTCCGCCGATCGCGCTCAACACCGTCCGCAGATCCGAATGACCGCCCGGATGCTTCAGCACGAGTTCGTCGGCCACGGCGGTGACGATGATGCCGGCCACGATCGGCATGTGCAAATAGGTGTAAGCGAGCCGCGCCAGCCTGCCCGGCTCGCTCGATCTTGAAATCTGCTCGGAGCCGGCTTCGGCGCCCTTGTGGAAATATATCCACCACATCGCCAGGGTGCCGACAAAGGCCGACGCGAAGCCGAGCACATTTTCGGTGGTCCATGTCAGTTCGGCGAAGGTCGCGCCGGTCACGACGATGGATTCGCCGAGCGCAATGATGATGAACCCCGCGCAGCGTTCGGCCATGTGGCCGCCCTCGACCACCCAATCCGCTACCGACGACGCGCCGTATCGGGGTATCCAGAACCGCACGGCCGGCGAAGCATATTCGATGCAAAGCGCGATCACCCAAAGCAACAGCCGCGTTTCGCCCTGCGCAAATCCGCCTGATATCCAGAACACCGCTGACAGCGCCAGCCAGGACGTAATCCGGATCGCATTCATGCGCGCGAGAGATTGCGACGGCAGTGTCGACACCCACAGAAAGACGGTCTTGCCGACCTGCATCGCGGCGTAGGCCATGGCGAACCACAGCCCGCGGTCGTCAAACGCCTTCGGTATCGAGGTTGACAGCACCAGCCCGCCGAGTGTCAGCGCAAACAGCAGCAGCCGGACCGGGGTCTTTTCGGGATTGAGCCAGTTGGTGATCCAGGAGGTGTAGACCCATACCCACCAGACCGCGAGGAACAGCAGCGTAACCTGCAACACGCCTGATGGCGTGAAGTGGGCGAGCAGCGTATGCGATATCTGGGTGACCGCAAAGACGAAGACGAGATCGAAGAACAGCTCGGCGTAGGTCACCCGGCTGTGCTGGTTCGGCACGATCGGGCGGAACAGCGCGCCGCGTGCATTGTCCGCCGTCATCGACGCGCCCCCGAGGTTGGATCAGCCTTCCGGCACGCCAGGTGCGCCAGGTACCCCGGTTTGCAGCGCCAGCGCGTGCAACACGCCGCCCATCTGTCCCTTGAGCGACTGGTAGACGATCTGGTGCTGCTGGACCCGCGACTTGCCGCGGAAGGACTCCGAAATCACGGTCGCGGCGTAATGGTCACCGTCGCCGGCCAGATCGCGGATCGTCACCTCGGCATCGGGTATGGCTGCCTTGATCATCGATTCGATATCGTGGGCGTCCATCGGCATCCAGTTTGTCTCCGTCAGGTGTTTCGAATCACGGCCAGCTCTCAAGACCGTGACGGACAAACCTAGCGCGTACGCCCTTCTAGGTCACCCGTCCCGGTACTATATTCGCGCTCCAAGCGTTTTAAACCCTTTCGGGGCGAGACGTCCGGTCACATCCAGCTGACCCAAAAAGAGGCTCAAAACCATGAAACTTCCCGGTCCCGACCATCCGATCACGATTACGGCCAATCCAAAGCGCGTCCGGGTCTCGGCCGGAGGCGTTGTCATCGCCGACACCACCCATGCCCTGACCCTGAAGGAGGCAACCTATCCGGCTGTGCAATATGTGCCACGCAGCGATGCCAATATGGCGCTGTTGGCCCGTACCGAGCGGACCACGCATTGCCCGTACAAGGGAGACGCGAATTATTTCAGCGTCAACGCCAATGGCAAGACGCTGGAGAACGCGATCTGGACCTACGAGACGCCGTTTCCGGCCATGGCTGAGATCACCGGCCACCTGGCGTTCTATCCGGACAAGGTCAAGATCGAGGAAGTGGCCTGAACCGACTGGCCTTGGTCAGGCAGGATTGTCATATGGGGCATCTGATATTGCCCGTTGGCACAGCGTCATAAGGCCTTGCTGAATCGAGTTCCCGGTTGCACCATTCGAGGCGAGGAAGCATGGCCGGGGGGCGCGCATGACATCGATTTCCACTGTGGGGCACGCCGACGCTGCGGCAGTGCCGATGGTCAAATCGCGAAACCTTTCGCTTGATCGCGCCCGTACCTTCCTGACGCTGGTGGTGCTGCTGCACCACGCCGTCATTCCCTATACCTATTATGGTCATACCGATCCGAAGGAATTCTTCGGTTTCGACATGATCGTGCTTGCCACCGACAGTTTCTTCATGGCGATGTTCTTCTTCCTGTCCGGGTTGTTCGTGTGGCCGGGCATCGCCCGCAAGGGGCCACTGAACCATTTGAAGGATCGCCTGCTTCGGCTTGGCCTGCCGTTCGTGATCTGCGCATTCACGGTCATTCCGCTCGCTTACTATGCCATTTCCCTCAGGCAACATCCCGCAATCGGTTTTTCGGAGTACTGGTGGAACATGGTCACGAAAGGACCGTGGCCGAGCGGACCGATCTGGTTCTTGTGGGTTCTGTTCGCATTCGACCTGGTTGCCTGCCTTTTGTATCGGCTGTCACCGAACGCGCTCGATCCGATCAATCGTCTCTCGCTGCACGGTCGTCGCCGGCCTGCCGTGTTCTTCGCGGTCATGCTTGCCGTCACCGCGGCTTTCTACATTCCCGGCCGGGTTCACTTCGGAGCAGGCAGCTGGTTCGAGTTCGGGCCATTCTCGGTCCAGCACGGCCGCGTGTTTCTCTACGCCACCTACTTCTTTTTCGGCGCCGGCATCGGCGTTCAGATGATGGATCGCGGGCTGCTGTCTGCAGACGGCCGGATGGCGAAGGTCAGCTGGGATTGGATGATCCTGTCGATCGTTCCGTATTACCTGATGTGGGTGCTGATCTCCATCAAACGCGAAAATCTGGGGAATCCGGTGGACCTGCCGGACTGGTATGAAGCGTCCTATGCGATCTGCTTCACCGTCTTCAGCGTGGCGATCATGTTTCTGATCCTGGCCTATTTCCTGAGGTTCGCCCACTCAGGCAAGAGCGTACTCGATCCGATGCAGGCCGACGCCTACGGCATGTTTCTGGTGCATTATCCGATCGCGCTGTGGCTGCAGTATTGGCTGTTCGACTTCAACATGCCGGCGACCGTGAAAGCACCCATCGGATTCGTATTGACGGTCGCATTCAGCTGGGCGCTGACGCGCGCGCTGCGGAAGATTCCAGGCGCAAAGCGGGTGTTGTGATCAGGAAGCCTTGCCGGCCATATAGGCCGGCAGCCAGCTTTCGAACGCCGTATTGAGCGACGTCACCGCGACCGGCGTTTCGCCTGCAACGGCGATCGCGTGGCCGCCTGTGGTGCCGATACGCACACACGGTACGCCCGCGCCTTTCATCTTCGCCAGCACCAGCCCGGCTTCCGCGGCCGGCACCGTCACGATGTAGCGCGCCTGGTCTTCGCCGAACCAGTAAGCGTGCGGCACGATCGAGGCCGGTGCCGCCAATAGCTGGGCGCCGATGCCGCTTGCAATCGCCATCTCGGCGAGTGCAATCAGAAGTCCGCCGTCGGAAATGTCATGCACTGATGTCGCGGTACCGGCGTGGATCATGCCACGCACCACGTCGCCATTGCGCTTTTCGGCGGACAGGTCCACCGGCGGCGGGGCGCCCTCTTCGCGGCCGCAGACATCGCGCAGATACACGGACTGTCCAAGCCAGCCCTGGGTGTCGCCGATCAGGAGGATTGCCTCATCAGCCGCCTTGAACGCCAGCGTCGCCGACTTGGTGAAATCGTCGAGCAGACCGACGCCGCCAATCGAGGGCGTCGGCAGGATGCCGCGCCCGTTGGTCTCGTTGTAGAGCGAGACGTTGCCGGACACGACCGGGAAATCGAGCGAACGACAGGCTTCCGAGATGCCCTTCAGACAGCCGACGAACTGTCCCATGATTTCGGGCCGTTCCGGGTTGCCGAAATTGAGATTGTCGGTAATCGCGAGCGGCCGTCCGCCCACGGCGGTGATGTTGCGCCAGGCTTCAGACACCGCCTGCTTGCCGCCTTCGAACGGATCCGCCTCGCAATAGCGCGGCGTCACATCGACCGTCAGCGCAAGGCCTTTCGGTCCGTCCTCGACGCGCACGACGGCGGCGTCGCCACCAGGCCGCTGCACGGTATTGCCGAGAATGACGTGATCGTATTGTTCCCAGACCCAGCGCCGCGAGCAGAGTTCGGGCGTCGCAATGAGCTTTTCCAGCGCCGCCGAAATCGCGATCGGCGGCTTGACGTCCTGCGCGCGCACCACCGGCAGCAAAGCGGACGCGACATGCGGGCGGTCGTAGAGCGGCGCCTCGTCGCCCAATTCCTTGATCGGCAGATCGGCCATGACGTCGCCGCCATGCTTGACCACAAAACGCTTGCTCGGCGTGGTGTAGCCGACGACGGCGAAATCGAGTCCCCACTTCTTGAAGATCGCCTCGGCTTCCTTTTCCTTCTCGGGCTTGAGCACCATGAGCATGCGCTCCTGGCTTTCCGAGAGCATCATCTCATAGGCGCTCATGCCGGTTTCGCGGGTCGGCACCGCATCGAGATTGAGATCGACGCCGAGATCACCCTTGGCGCCCATCTCGACCGCCGAGCAGGTCAGTCCGGCCGCGCCCATGTCCTGGATCGCGATCACACAATCGGCTTCCATGATTTCGAGGCAGGCTTCCAGCAGCAGCTTTTCCGCGAAGGGATCGCCGACCTGCACGGTCGGGCGCTTCTCGGCGGAATCATCGTCGAATTCGGCCGACGCCATCGACGCGCCGTGAATGCCGTCGCGGCCGGTCTTGGAGCCCAGATACACGATCGGCATGTTCACGCCGGAGGCCGCCGCATAGAAGATCTTGTCGGTGTCGGCGAGGCCGACGGCCATCGCGTTGACGAGGATGTTGCCGTCATAGCGGGTGTGGAAACGCACCTGCCCGCCGACGGTCGGCACGCCGAACGAGTTTCCGTAACCGCCGACGCCGGCGACAACGCCCGACACCAGATGGCGGGTCTTGGGATGTTCCGGCGCGCCAAAGGAGAGCGCATTGAGGCACGCGATGGGGCGCGCGCCCATCGTGAACACGTCGCGCAAAATGCCGCCGACGCCGGTGGTCGCGCCCTGATAGGGCTCGATGTAGCTCGGGTGGTTATGGCTCTCCATCTTGAACACGACCGCCTGGCCGTCGCCGATGTCGATGACGCCAGCGTTCTCGCCCGGGCCCTGGATCACCCAGGGCGCCTTGGTCGGCAAGCCCTTCAGATGGATGCGTGAGGATTTGTACGAACAGTGCTCGTTCCACATCGCGGAAAAAATCCCGAGTTCGGTGAAACTCGGCACCCGCCCGATCAGCTTGAGGATGCGCTCATACTCGTCCGGCTTGAGCCCATGGCTGGCGACGAGCTCGGGGGTGATCTGGGGTTCGTTCATGGGTCCCTTAATAGGAAGATCGGAGGGGCACGAAAAGGCCTTTTAGGGGGCATTTTCGCCCTGTCCAGAGCTTTGCAGAGGCCTGCGCGGGATCGGTGTTTGCACATCCCCGCCGGATCGGATTTAAGGGCTGGAGCATCGCATTTGAAGGCCAGATTCCGTGAACGAGCTCCCCAAAACTGTCTTTAGTCAGCGTCCCGATATCCACGTCGAAACCGAGGGTGAATTCGCCGGCTGGCGAACCTGGACCCGTGACAATTTTGAGACCCATAACGGGCCGTTCTGGCACCGGATGGACGAAAATGGCCAGGTGCAGTGCGTGTTCCGGGTCGAAAAGAAGCACCTCAACGGCATGCGCAACGTCCACGGCGGTTGTTTCATGTCGTTCGCGGATTATTGCCTGTTCGCGATGGCCTCCTCCGTGCTGCAGGGACCCGGCGTGACGGTATCGTTCGCCTGCGAATTCCTCGATGCCGCGCGCGAGGGCGAGTTGGTGGAAGGCAGAGGCGAGATCACCCGCGCCGGCGGCTCCCTCATCTTCCTGCGCGGGGTGCTGAAATCGGGCGAACGATCACTGTTCACCTTTTCCGGCACCATCAAGCGGGTGAAGTGGAAACCGCGGACGGACACAGCCGCCGTTGCCACCTAGCACTCCCAAGGCCGATCGCGGCTGGCGCGATTATGCGTTGCTGCTGGCGCTGGCGTGCTGCTGGAGCTCGACCTATCCGCTGACCAAGATCGGCCTGGTTTCGATCCCCCCGATTACCTTCATCTCGCTCCGCTCGCTGATCGCCGCGGCCTTCCTGCTCGTCATCCTGTATGCGCGCGGACTTAGGCTTCCGACCGACGCCAAGGCCTGGAAGCTGTTCGGCCAGCAGCAGACGATCAACTCGACCATCCCGTTTTTGATGATTACCTGGGCGCAGCAATATGTGCCGGCATCGAGCGCGGTCGTGCTGGCCTCGACGACGCCAATATTCGCCTTTCTCATCACCTGGGGCATCACGCGGCATGAGCCGGCGACGCTGCTGAAGCTGGTCGGCGCCATCCTGGGCCTTGCCGGAACGGCCTCAATCATTGGCCTCGATGCGCTGGGCGGCCTCAGCAAGGATATCTTCGCCGAGATCGTCATCCTGCTCGCCACGCTCTCGTTTGCCTGTGCCACGATCTTCGGCATGCGGCTGACCGAGTACGATCCGATGGTGGTGGCGGCGGGTTCGTTGGTGTTCGGCGGCTTGGTGCTGCTGCCGGCTTCACTGATCATCGATCACCCCTGGACCTTGCGGCCGACTACCGAGGCGCTGATGGCCACGGTTGCCATGGGAATCTTCTCGAGCGCGTTCGGACTGATGCTGTTCTACATGTGCCTGAGCCGGCTCGGCACGCTGACCACCAACGCGCAGGGCTATCTGCGCATACCGATCGGCGTCGGCCTGTCGGTGCTGCTGCTCGGCGAGAGCGTGCCGGCGAACCTGGCGCTGGGCCTCGTGCTGGTCATGGCCGGCGTCGCCGCCATGACGATTCCCGGTGATCAGTACGGAAAGTGGATCGGTCGCTTGCGCGGCCGATCGAAAGGCTGACGCGGCAGATTGCGTCCCGGAAATCACCTATAGTCTCCCGAGAACACAGGTCGGAGGACGAGATGGATGTCATTGCAGCGATCCACGGCCGCCGCTCGGTGCGCTCCTATGATCCGAGACCGGTCGCGCGCGAACTGATCGAAGCCGTGATCGCGGATGCAGCACAAGCGCCGCCCCCGTTTCGCGGTCAGGTCCCTTGGGCCTTCAATGTCGTCGAGGGAGTCGAGCGGATCGCCGCCTATGGCGCGCGTGCGATGGACTACGCGCGAGACCACCATCCCGACGGAGCCGGCTGGGACTGGCTCGATCGGCCCGGCTTCAAGATCTTCTGGGATGCGCCGGTGGTCATCATCATTTCCGGTCCGGTCGGCGACTGCAGCCGCGCCGGCCAGAACCTGATGTTGTCGGCGCATGCGCGCGGATTGGGAACGTGCTGGGTCGGCTCGCCGATGCTTTGGCTCGGCGCGCCCGAAGTGAGGGCGGAGCTGAAAATTCCGTCCGCGCTGACACCGGTTGCGGCGCTGTGCCTCGGCTATCCCGCTACCACTCCGGAAATGGTGGTCCGCGAACCGCCTGTCATCGTTTGGGGCCCGGAAAACTAAATTCATTGCTACGCAGCGCCCCGCTCTGTGAGCCACGCCGAAAAATCCTCGTGTCTCAGTATCACGCGACTAAATGGAATCCGCTTCAAGATTCGAAAACCGGTAGGCAGTGTCCCCCCATCAAGCTGAAACTCACCCTCCGCAACGAGTGAATCTTGTGACGCGACTGCAGCGAGAGCACAGAGGATCGCATCTAGGTCGTCCTCGGTTGCGCGCGAGATCTCCATCGCAAGGGTTCGGAAAAACTCTTGGCGTGCTTCCTGCCGAGAAATCCGTCCCTCAGTATCCGTAGCGGCAAGGCGTAGTCGCCTCAAATTCTCAGACGGATAGGTTTCAAATAGGTCGTTTCCCAAACGATCAGCAAAATTCCCTTCGCGCATAATGGCCGAGAAGCGCGCAACCGGCGAGCCTATTCTATCAGCTAAGGGTGGCATCGCTTTCAACTTTTTGTCGATCGGCCGTCGCGTGAGTTCCCAGATTACTTTAGCTCGTTCTGGAAAAAGCAAGTCTTGCAAATCGATTGGGATGTCGACGGCAACCGGCCCAATGTCTAGACATCGCTTCAAATCTCGCGCCTCGGCTCTCGCAACTTCCTGTAGAGGTAGACTTGTATCGCGCGCCCCGAAGAACGCTGAATTTCGAAGGAGGATTGCCTCGGCAACTTCGCCATTCGTCACAACGGCAGCAAGTGAGGTCTTGTTTGTTGTGTATCCCGACAGATCGAGACCAAACCCGATCACCGAACTACTTCTTCTCGTCCAGCAGCTTGCGGTATTTCTCGACGTCGCGCGTCACCAGCTGCTGCAGCACTTCCGGCGTGTGCTCATTGGCATCGGGGGTGACGGTCGACAGGTCGCGAAAACGCTTTTTGACGGCATCGCTCTCCACCGCGCTCTTCGCCGCGGCGTTCAGCTTCGCAATGACCGCCGGCGGCGTGCCCTTGGGGGCGAACAGTCCGTTCCAGCCCTGCGCCTCGAATTCAGGAAGTCCGGCTTCCGCCGACGTCGGCAATTCGGGCAAGGTTGCGAGCCGCACCGTCGAGCCGACCACAATGCCCTTCACCAGTTTGTCGTCGATCGCCTGCGACACCGAGGCAGCCGCGTCGCAGACGCCGTCGATCTGGCCGCCGATCGCGTCGGTCAGCGCAGGTGCCGCGCCGCGATAGCCGACCAGCGTGACATCGATGCCGGCCGCCTGCTCGAAGCTCTTGCAGATCAGGAAATTCGACGAACCGATGCCGGCATGCCCGAGATTGATCTTGCCGGGATTTTTCTTCGCGTAGGCGATGAATTCCTCAAGGTTCTTGGCCGGGAAATCCTTGCGCAGCGCGACGATGCCAAAGGTCTTCGCCACCATCGCGATCGGGACGAATGAATCCGGCGTGAACGGCAATTTCGGATAGATCGTATAGGTCGCCGCACTGGTGCCGGCATTGCCGATCGCAATGGTGTACCCGTCGGCCTCCGCGCGCGCCGCCCGCGTCAGCGCGGTCGAGCCGCCGGCGCCCGCGATATTCTCGATCACGATCGGCTGGCCGAGCGCCTTGGCCATCTCCTCGGCGACCACGCGCGCGATCACATCCGAGGTGCCGCCCGCCGCGAACGGCACGATCATGGTAACGGGACGTTTTGGGTAATCCTGCGCGTGGGCAGCGGTGGCCAACGCTACCGATGCAACAGCCGCCACAAGCAGCCGCGCCCCAGAGGCAATCACGCGGCTTTTTCCAGATGCGCGACGAGGCCGGCGAACAGGCCGCGGCCGTCGGTGCAGCCCATGATGTCTTCGACGTGGTTTTCCGGATGCGGCATCATGCCGAGCACATTGCCGCGCTCGCTGACGATGCCGGCGATCGATTGCGCCGCGCCGTTGATGTTGGAGTTTTCGTCGACCACGCCGTCGGCGGAGCAATAGCGGTAGAGCACCCGCCCGTCGCCTTCGAGGCGCTTCACCGTCTCTTCATCGGCCTCGTAATTGCCTTCACCATGCGCAACCGGCACGCGGATGACCTGGCCGGCATTGTAGCCGCGCGTGAACGGTGTGTCGGAGCGCTCGACCCGCAGGTGCACATCCCTGCAGATGAACTTCAGCCGCGCGTTGCGCATCAGCACACCGGGCAGAAGGCCGGCTTCGCACAGGATCTGAAACCCGTTGCAGACCCCGAGCACGAGGCCGCCGCTGGCCGCAAAATCCCGCACCGCATCCATCACAGGCGCGCGCGCCGCGATGGCGCCGCAGCGCAGATAGTCGCCGTAGGAAAATCCGCCGGGCACCACGACCAAATCGGTCCCCTTCGGCAGCGCGGTCTCGGCGTGCCAGACCATCGCGGCCTCGTGGCCCGATGCGAGTTTGAGCGCCCGCGCCATATCGCGTTCGCGATTGATGCCGGGGAAGACGAGGACGGCTGATTTCATCGGAGAGCGCCTAGAGCAGTTCGACCCGGTAATTCTCGATCACGGTGTTCGCCAACAGCTTGTCGGCGGCGTCTTTCAACGCCGCCTCGGCCTTGGCCTTGTCCGAACCTGACAGTTCGATGTCGAACACCTTGCCCTGACGGACGCTGGCGACACCATCGACGCCGAGCGACTTCAGCGCGCCTTCGATGGCCTTGCCCTGCGGATCGAGAATGCCGGACTTCAAGGTAACGGTAACACGTGCTTTCACAGGATCAGCCTCAGCTCTTCACCAGCACCGGGCCCGTACCCGCCGGCCGCTCGTTCTCCATCAGGATACCCAGACGCTTTGCCACCTCGGTGTAGGCCTCCAGGAGGCCGCCGAGATCCCTGCGGAAACGATCCTTGTCGAGCTTCTCGTTCGACTTGATGTCCCACAGCCGGCATGAGTCGGGCGAGATCTCGTCGGCGACGATGATCCGCATCATCTCGTTCTCGAACAGCCGTCCGCATTCCATCTTGAAATCGACCAGACGGATGCCGATGCCGAGAAACAGTCCGGTCAGGAAGTCGTTGACGCGGATGGCCAGCGCCATGATGTCGTCGATCTCCTGCGGCGTCGCCCAGCCGAACGCGGTGATGTGCTCCTCGGAGACCATCGGGTCGTTGAGCTGGTCGTTCTTGTAATAGAACTCGATGATCGAGCGCGGCAGCTGGGTGCCTTCCTCGATGCCGAGGCGCTGCGACAGCGATCCCGCCGCCACGTTCCGCACCACCACTTCCAGCGGCACGATCTCGACTTCGCGAATCAACTGTTCGCGCATGTTGAGCCGGCGGATGAAATGGGTCGGCACCCCGATGTCGTTGAGGTGCTGAAACAGGTACTCCGAAATCCGGTTATTGAGGACACCCTTGCCCTCGATCACCTGGTGTTTCTTGGCATTGAACGCGGTCGCATCGTCCTTGAAGTGCTGGATCAGGGTTCCCGGCTCCGGCCCTTCATACAGGACCTTGGCCTTGCCTTCATAAATGCGGCGTCGACGGCTCATTGGGATGTACCGTGTTTTGTTGAAATCCATGAATTTGGTGTGCTCCGGATGACAAAGGTTTTATGACCACGACGGAGCTGCCGTGAAGGCCTGGAACCTGGACATAACGACCGAAACAGAACAAGAACCAAGCCTGAAGGCAACCTATCCGATTGGGCTATCCAGCACAATCGATCCGGCCCAATTGGGCCCAACTTATACCAGTAGACCTGCGGCTTAACGGCTTGTTGTTTTGCCGATTCGCTACCTCTATCTAGGTAGGCGATGGGGCCGCCACAACGCGGCCCCCGCGTCCATTTGGCAGGGATTGGAACCCAAAATGAGCAGTTTCGACAAGCGCGAGGAAGGTTTCGAGAAGAAATATGCCCTCGACGAGGAGCAGAAGTTCAAGGCCGAGGCGCGCCGTAACCGGCTGCTTGGAATGTGGGCAGCAGAGAAGCTGGGAATCACCGGCGATGCCGCGACCGCTTACGCCAAGGAAGTGGTCGCCGCCGACTTCGAGGAAGCCGGCGACGGCGATGTGCTCCGCAAGGTGATCGGAGATTTCAAGGCCAAGGGCGTCGCCCTGACCGACCAGGAACTCCGCGCCAAGATGGATGAACTGATGGGGACGGCCGTCGCCCAGGTAAAGGCGGGAACGTAAATCACCGTCATCCGGGGCGCGTCGAAGACGCGAACCGGAATCTCGAGATTCCCCGATGCGCAATTGCGCATCGGGGGTCTGGTCCTAACGGACCATCCCGGAATGACGGTCTGAGTTAACGCCGCGATGCTTTCGTGCCGTCGTATTCGGCGCGGACAATCTCCAGCAACCGCCGCGACGCCGCGCTGAGAAAGCCGCCGCGTCGCGTCACCGTCACGACATCCTGGCTCGCCTTGAGATCGCCGACGCGAATGGTCGAGATCGAGCCATACTTCAACTCCTCCGCAGCGTTGCTCTGCGAAAGCAAGGCGATGCCGAGACCGGCCTCGACCAGCCGCTTCTGGGCGGTGAGGCTGTCGACCGGCGTCGAGTCGACCTCCCCCAATCCATGGGCTTGAAACAGCGCGAACACATGTGACGCCGTGATCTCGCGCCGCCCCGGCAGCACCGGAAAGGCAATCCAGCGTTCACTGCACAAATCGGACAGCTTCGCGACGCGGCGGCCGGCGCGCGGATGATCGGCCGCGCACACGACTTGCAGCCGTTCGGCCAGCAACAATTCGCAGTCGAGGTCGCGCGAACGGTCGCGATCGTAGCGCAGGCCGATGGTCACCTCACCACGCCGGATCAGATCGCTGACTTCCGCGCTCGTCGCCGTGCGCAAGGTCAATTCGACCCCGGGATATTCGGCGGCAAAGCGCTTGAGGATTTCAGACAGGCGGCCACCGGCGAGCGTGCCGACCACGGCGAGCGCGACCGGTCCCGAATCCGGCCGCGCCAGCGCACGCACCGCATTCTCCGCATCCTGAGCGGCAGCGACCGCGCGCTCGGCATACGGCACAATTACCCTTCCCGCGTCGCTCAGCATCGTTCGCCCGGCGATCCGCTCGAACAAGGGCATGCCGAGCTCCCGCTCCAGCAACGCAATGCGTCGCGATATCGCCGGCTGCGAGCGGTGCAGCACTTTTGCAGCATTGGAGATTCCGCCGCGGCGGTGAACCGTCAGGAACGTATTGAGCGCGTCGCTGTCCATTTTTTAGTCCATGCAAAAAGCTGATGAGATAGAGAAAAATAACAAATTAGGCTGATGGATGGAAGCCCACTATGTTTCGCCGCGAAGCGACCATCGGTCGCCGATATTCAGCGGAGAGATCAGATGCGCAGCCAGATGGAAAAAGCCGAACTGTTTCGTGTCCTGCACGCACGGCCCGGCGCCTTCATTATTCCCAATCCCTGGGACGCCGGCACGGCGAAGCTGCTCGCCGCGATGGGCTTTGAGGCGCTCGCGACCACGAGCCTCGGCCTTGCCAACACGCTTGGCAGCGCCACCATCAGCCTCGATGCCATCATCGAGAATTGCCGTGCCATTGCAGAAGCGACCGACCTGCCCGTCAATGCCGACCTGGAGAATTGCGGCGCGGACGACCCGAAGACGGCGGCGAAGGCGATTGCGCGTGCGGCCGAAGCCGGCGTGGTCGGCGGCTCGATCGAGGATTCGACCGGCGACCCGCGCCGGCCGATCTATGATTTCGCGCTCGCGGTCGAGCGGGTGCATGCGGCGGTGGAGGCCGCCCGCGCACTGCCGTTCCCGTTCACGCTGACTGCGCGGGCTGAAAACCTTCTGTGGGGCCGCAATGATCTCGACGACACCATCAAGCGATTGCAGGCGTTCGAGGCCGCCGGCGCCGACGTGTTGTATTCGCCCGGCGTGCACGACATCGACACCATTCGCACTGTCGTGTCATCGATCAGCAAACCCTTCAACCTGGTGATGGGATTTGCCGACCCGACGCTGACGGTGCCGCAGATTGCCGCCGCCGGCGTCAAGCGCATCAGCGTCGGCGGCGCGATGGCGCGCGTGGCACTTGCCGCCTTCCTCAAATGCGCCCGCGAGATGAAGGATCAAGGCGCCTTCACCTATGTGCGCGAGATGGCGCCGATCAAGGAAGTGCGCGCAGCGTTCAAGTAACCGGTCTCTCCCCGTCATTGCCTGCGACAAACGCGAAGCGTTTGCGCACGGGAGCGGAGCGACGAAGCAATCCACTTCTCGGCAAACGGCCCTATGGGTTGCTTCGCTGCGCTCGTAATGACGGCGGAGGGATGTGTCACCCCTCCTTAAAACCGTATTCCGGCACGTTACCGCTGGCGCCGTAATATTTGTACGGCAGGAACTTGCCGGACATCGTGATCTTGACGCGATCGCCCTTGGGGTTGGCGATGCGCTCCATCGCCATGTCGAAGTCGATCGCCGACATGATGCCGTCGCCGAATTCTTCCTCGATCAGCGCCTTCCACGCCGGGCCGTTGACCAGCACCATCTCGTAGAAGCGATAGATCAGGGGATCGGTCGGCGGCATCGGCGTGCCGGTGCCGCGCATCGGCACTTCGTTCAGCATCGCGGTCTCGGACTTCGACAGGCTGAAAAGCTCAGCGGCATTCGCCGCCTGCGGTTTTGTCAATTTCATCTGGCCGAGGATGGCGCCGACGATCAGCACTTCGGAATAGCCGCCAATCTGCTCGCAAATATGCTTCCAGCTCCAGCCCTTCTCGCGCTTGATGTCGAGCAGTTTTTCGGTGAGGTCTTCGCGTTTCATGTCTCGTCTCCTGGTGAATGTTAGCGCGCAATCGTCTGGGCTGGACTGGTCTCGATCATTTTGGGCGATGAGACGATGGT
>JBOHIT010000684.1:0-11592 GCA_050726155.1 Bradyrhizobium sp. | reverse complement strand
GACCTGGACGTCGCCGATGCGGACGCGCTTTTCGAGATCGATCACAGTTACGGTGTTGTCGTTTTCGTTGGCGACATAGAGGATCGTGCCGGCGGCATTCTGGGTGAACAGTTCGGGATCGGGACCTGAGGGCAGGGAGTCCACCACCTGTTGGGTCGCGACGTCGATCACCTCGATCTTGTCGTCATCGCCGACCGCGACCAGCACGAACTTGCCATTCCTGGTGAATTCGATCCCGCGCGGGCGCTGGCCGACCTTGATGGTCGCGGTGACCGCCCATTTGTCGGTGTCGATCACCGACACCGTGTTGCCTTTCTCATTCGAGACATAGGCGACGAAAGCGAGGGCAGGGCTGGTGGCCGCGAGCCATCCCGCCACTCCGGAAAGCAGACACCGACGCCACATCTGCCATCCCTCCCACGTCATTTCAGCTTGCACTTGGTTTCGGGCCGGTCGACGCCGAGTGTGTCGAGTTCGGAGTACTGATGCAAGAAACCCTCCTGCGGCGAAACCGAGACGACCATGCGGCCGTCGACCAGCAGGATCGGCTGGCGAAGCTGCAGGTTCCAGTCCCGCAGCGTCAGCCGCTGTCCTTTAAATGCCGCGATAGAAAAATCCGGCCCCTTGAGGAAGTCAAATACCGATTTCGGGTCACCGGAGTTGGTGCGCGATGCGGCCTCGCCGATCATGCGCGCCGCGGTCCAGGCCTGCATGTCCCGTGCCGTCATGCGCCGTGAATTCAGCTTGATGAAGCGGTTTTGTATCTGGATCGCGCCCCACTGGTCCTGCGCCGCATCCCAACTCGTCGGCACCAGGCCTGCTGACCCTGCGATCGGCCGCGGGTCCCAGGTCCGGTAGGGCAGGTAGGAAGCGAACACCTCGCTTTCATCGGCGGCGACGAGGACGTCATAGGCCGGCGCAGCTTGCGTAAACACCGGCATCTGGCGCTGGATCAGCGTGACGCCGCTGTCGGTACGCCGCGCGCCGCCGGTATCTTCGAATACGCGTTCTTGAACGATTTTCGCGCCAAAGCGCGTCGCCGCGCGCCGCAGCGCATCGGCGTACAGTTTGTCGGCTTCATGGGAGCCGACCACCAGAAGCCAGCGCTTCCATTGCTTCCACACCAGGTACTGGGCCAGCGCGTCAGCGAGCATCGAGCGGGTCGGGGCCACATGGATTATATTGGTCCGGCAATCCTGCTCTCGCAGCCGATCGTCGGTCGCACCGGTGTTCAGCAGCACGGTCGTGCGATCGCGCAGCGCATCGGCTGCTTTCAGCAAGGCATCGGCCGGCAGATCCGCGATGATGAAACCATTGCGGTCGGCGAGAGCTGTTGCCGACCTGGCGACATCGTCGCCATCCCGGATCCGAATTTCCTCCAGGAAGAAGCGCTGATTGAGGAACTTGCCGGTGGTGCTGTTGTCCTCGATCGCGAGACGCGCACCGGCGACGCCGTCGTTCTCCGCGGGTTGTTCGACCAGGGACAATTTCGATTTGATGCCGGCTTGGCCGAGATAGCCGACATGGATGTCGAGCGGGTCGGCCGCGAACGCGTGGCCGGCCACGATGCTCAGCCCGATTGCGCCGACCAACCATCGGATCATGGACGCTCCCTGATTTCCCTCCTCGACTCGACGGCGATGGAGGAATATTTATTCAACTCGGCCTGAAACATGACTGAATTGCTTTGGCTTGCAAGCCCGCATTTTGTCGTTGCTCGGCCGTCGACCTCAGGGAATCACGATCATGAGAGTGTCCTTCGTCTTTGCCGTGCTGATGCTGTTGGTGCTGCCGGCGCGTGCCGATCCGCCGAAGCTTGCCATCTTCGATTTCGAATTGCTGGATACCAGCCTCGAAGGCGAGATGAGGGGGCCTCAAGCCGACGAACACGATCGACTGATCCGCATCAGCGATCAGGTGCGCCGGCAGGTCACGGAAGCCGGCAAGTTCCAGCTGCTCGACATCTCGCCGGTGAAGGCCGCGGCCGAGGGCAGCAATCTGCAGGCTTGCGGTGGGTGCGACGTCCAGTACGCACAGCGCATCGGGGCCGACTTCGTCATCACCGGTGTCATGAAGAAGATATCGACCTTGATTCTCAACCTGACCATCTTCGTGCGCGACGTCCATACCGGACAGCTGATCACGGCGATGAATGCCGATTTCCGTGGCAACACCGATGAATCCTGGACCCGCGCGACGAGCTATCTCGTTCGAAACCGGTTGCTGGCGCCCAACTATGGCAAGCCCCAGCCTTAACGAACTGTGGGACATTCAGGCTTTCAGGCGCGCGGCATGCCAGCGCAGATGATCGCCCATGAAGGTCGAGATGAAGAAATAGCTGTGGTCGTAGCCGACTTGACGCCGCAGGGTGAGGGGAATGCCTGCCTTCTCGCAGGCGCTTTTCAGCAATTCCGGACGGAGCTGCTCGGTCAGAAATGGATCCGCGTCGCCATAATCCACCAGTAGATCGGAAAATCTGGCGCCGTCCTCGATCAGCGCAACGGCATCATGTCCCCGCCATGCCTGCCTGTTGTCGCCGAGATAGCCGCCCAGCGCCTTGATCCCCCACGGTACCTGCGAGGGAGCGACGATCGGCGCAAAGGCGCTGGCAGCGCGGTACCGGTCGGGGTGGCGCAGGGCGATGGTCAGTGCACCATGGCCTCCCATGGAATGACCGAGAATCGATTGCCGCGTGGTATCGACAGGGAAATGCGCGACGATCAGTTTCGGCAGTTCTTCCGTGACATAGCTCCACATGCGGTAGTTGCGCGCGAACGGCTCCTGCGTTGCATCGACATAAAAGCCGGCGCCGAGCCCGAAATCATACGCGCCCGCAGGATCGCCGGGCACTTTCTCGCCGCGCGGGCTGGTGTCCGGTGCGACGAAGATCATTCCGAGTTCAGCACAGGCGCTGCGGTATTCACCTTTCTCCGTGACGTTGGCGTGGGTGCAGGTCAGTCCCGACAGATACCAGACCACCGGCAGCTTTGCGCCATTCTGATGCGGCGGGACATAGACCGAAAAAGTCATATCGGTCCCGGTCTCGGCGCTGGCGTGCTTGTAAACACCTTGCACACCGTCATGCGATTTGTTGAGCGAAACCGTTTGAATTGTCATGAACTTCCCGTGCGGCGCGATCTCAGGCGACGCCGTTCTCGATGGCCAACCGTACCAGTTCGGCTGACGTGCGCACGCCGAGCTTGTGGCGCATGATCGACGACGTATTGGCGACGGTCTTGTAGGAGGAATGGATCAGCCACGCGATTTCGGAGAGGCATTTGCCGGCGCTGAGCAGGCGCAATATCTCCATCTCGCGCGCCGTCAGTTTTGTAAGCGGGCTTCGGGCAAATGACGGCCCCGCGAAGGCGATGCTTTGCGCGATTGCCGGCGGCAGGTAAACCCCGCCCTTTGCCACTTCTCGGATAGCTTCGACAAGGTCCTGGGGATCGCCGGTCTTGGAGACAAACCCCTTGGCGCCGACGTCGATGGCGCGCGCAGCGAAGACCGGGTCATCGTTCATGCTGAACATGATGATACGCGCGGCCCCATCGCGCGCGAGCAGCCGCCGCGCCAGTTCGAAGCCCGACACCGTCGGCAGATTGATATCGAGCACGCAGATATCCGGTTGCCGTTCGCCGAACACGCGCTCGCCGCTCTCCGCGTCGGAGGCTTCGATAACGTCGATCTCCGGATCGTCCGCGAACAAGGCACGACAGCCCGAAGCAACGATGCGATGATCATCAACGATCAGAACGCGCATTGGCATTGGTCCCGAACAGCCACATCAATCAAGTTGCTGCACCGCATCAGGTGAAACACCGGCGCAGAATTCGCGGCGATACTGCCGTCGATGATCATGCAACCCGGGCGATGTTGCTATACGCTTCGATTAGATAGACGCGTGTTTTATCTGTCAACGCCCTGCTCGAATGGGAATCGAAGACGATTTCGCTCTCGGACAAAGGCGAGTTCGCTCCCAGACCAATGAGAACGATATGTGGCAAAAGCTTTCCCTGCGTGCCCGGATCAACCTGCTGCTCGCGCTCGTGCTCACGCTCGGTCTCGCCATCAACGTTGCGCGGCTGGTGCTCGAGGCCGGCCCCCGCGTTCAGGCCGAAGATCAAAGCGTGATACGGCTGGCGCGCGAATTCATCGACACCATCGTTGCCGGACTGAACGAGGCGCCCGATCCCGAAGCGCGGTTGAACCAGATTGTCCACGACCTCAACCGGCTGCGTCACGTCAGCATCACGCGGCAAGGCGAGGCGATCGAAAGCGCCGGGATCGCCGACAAGCCCGATGATAACGCGGACGAACGCTCGCCGCCGGCATGGTTTGTCAGGCTTGTTCATCCCGAACAGACCACGGTGAACGTGCCGATTTCGATCAGGGGAAAGCCGGGGTCGCTGCGGATCACGTCGCACCCGAACGACGAGATGACCGAAATCTGGGACGGAATTATCACCCAGCTCCAGGTCGGCACGGCGATCGCGATCGTCCTTTTCCTCATCACGATGAGGGTCGTGAGCCGGGCGCTCGCGCCGATCCGGACGCTTTCGGACGCGATGACGCGGATCGAGGCCGGCGGCTATGACACGCGCGTGAAACCGGATGGCCCGCCGGAACTCGTTGCCATCTGCGACAAGTTGAATCACCTTACGGCCACGCTGGGCGACGCCGTTGACGACAAGCGGCGTCTGGCCGAGCGCGTGGTCTCGCTGCAGGATGTCGAACGCAAGGAAATTGCACGCGAGCTGCATGATGAATTCGGCCCGTATCTGTTTGCCTTGCGGGTCCATGCCGGCGCCTTGACGAAGCTCGCGGACGCGGGCGACGCGACCGTGGAAGCCACGCGAAGGCACGGCAGTGCCATATTGGAACAGTTGAACGCCCTGCAGCAGTCCAATCGCCGGGTTCTTGAAAAATTGCGACCCGTGGGATTGACGGAACTCGGCCTTCGCGAAGCGCTCGGCGCGCTGCTGCGTCTCTGGGGGGAATCGCACCCCGAAGTCGCCATCGAAACCGCGATCTCGCCGTCGTTGGGCGACACCGGAGAGACGGCCGATCTGACGATCTACCGAACCATTCAGGAAGCGCTGACCAATGTGTTTCGCCACGCCGGCGCCACCTGCATCCATGTCAGCGTGGAACCGACGAAGCTGGCTCCGGGGCTTGCACGGGCCGGCCGCGGCGGCGCGCGCGTGCGGGTTCGTGACAATGGCAGCGGATTGGGGCCCGGCCACAAGCTTGGTTTCGGCCTGACGGGAATGCGCGAGCGCATTCTGGCGCTGGGTGGCTCGCTGACGATTGCCTCGGGGGACAGCGGCGTGACGGTGGAGGCGGTGGTTCCCAGCGACGTGGGTTGCTAATTCGGGAATTTTTCCCGAACGCGTTCGGGACGTTTTGAATGGTGCGCAACTTTCTTGACGCCCTAAGATTGCCCGCGGCGTACCGGCCGACACCAATCAGCCGGAATGGGATGGGACGAAGCAGAATGGGCGGGCGATTCCTGTTTATCGGGACAATATCACTGTGCCTGGTCCCCGTGGGCGATGGAGCGCAGGCTCAGGATGCGCAAGGCGGCAGCGAAGTCCTGCCTGCTATCGAGGTGGTTTCACCGGGAACCGCGGCGAGACCAGCCCGCAACAGAAATGCAGCGCGAACGCCCGCCCGGAACATTCGCAGGGTATTTGTCTATCCGACCGCGCCGACGCCGACAGCGGGTTCGGGAATGGATGTGGACAAGGTGCCGGCAAGCATCAACGCGGTGGGTGCGGCACAAATCGCACGTACCGGCTCGCTGAACATTGCGGACGTATTGCAGCAACAGGTGCCGGGTATCATCATCAGCGATACGACCGGCAATCCGTTCATGCCGGATATCCAGTTTCGCGGCTTCGTGGCCTCTCCGGTCGCCGGTACACCGCAGGGACTTGCGGTGTACCAGAACGGTGTGCGCATCAACGAAGCGTTCGGCGATACCGTCAACTGGGATTTGATCCCGACGGCCGCGATCCGGTCGGTCACCGTGGTCACCAACAATCCCGCGTTCGGTCTCAATGCCTTGGGTGGAGCCGTCAACGTCCTGATGAAGGATGGTTTCAACTACAAGGGCGCCGAAATCAACACGATGGGCGGTTCGTTCGGACGCCTCCAGAGTTCGGCGCAGTGGGGCAAGCAGATCGACAATTTTGCCGTCTATGGCGCGCTCGAGGGCGTGCGCGACCACGGCTTTCGCAATTTCTCGGAGTCGGCCATCCGCCGGTTCTACGGTGATGTCGGCTACCGGACCGACAGCAGTGAATTCCATCTCAACATGGGCGTCGCCAAGAACAATTTCGGTGCGTCTGCGACGGTGCCAGTCGAACTGCTGCAGAATTACTGGGGCGCGACCTACACCACGCCGCAGATCACAACCAACCGCGTTGGCTACCTCAATCTGACCGGAAAAATCGCGGCCACGCCGACCTGGACGGTCGATGGCTCGGTGCGCGTCCGCGCGTTCCAGCAGAAGACGATGGATGGCAATCCAAGCGCCACGCAGCGCTGCGACGCCGACCAGACCCTGCTTTGCTTTAACGACGATGACGTGCCGGCCAATGGCCTCAACGGCGTCCAGCTCGCCAATCCTTTCCCGGATAACGCCGTGCTCGGACAGATCGACCGCACGACAACCCGTTCGACGACGACCGGGGCGACCTTGCAGGCCACCAATACCGACCAGTTGTTCGGGCACAATAACCAGTTCATGGTCGGCAGCAGTTTCGATTCCGGCGTCACCCGCTTCGGGGCCAGCGCGGAATTGGGCACGATCGGTTCAAACTACGTCGTCAACGGCAGCGGCATCTATCTCGGGCCGTCCGGCGCACCGGTCTCGATCGGCCCGGTCGGGCTCCGGGCCACCAACCGGTACAGCGGGCTCTATGCGCAAGACACCTTCGACGTCACCGATGCGTTTTCGATCACGGGTGGCGGCCGGCTCAACCATGCGCGCATTCAGCTCGAGGACCAGCTTGGCACCGCGCTCAACGGCGAGCATACGTTCACCCGCTTTAATCCGATGGTCGGCGGCACCTACAAGATCACGCCCGCCGTGACGGCCTATGCCGGCTATTCCGAAGCCAACCGGGCGCCGACCCCGCTGGAACTCGCATGCGCCGACCCGGCGCGTCCCTGCATCATTGCCGCATTCCTCATCGCCGACCCGCCGCTGAAGCAGGTCGTGTCCCGTACCGTCGAGGCAGGCTTCCGCGGCACGAACGAGCTGAATATCGGAACGCTCGGCTGGAAGATCGGCGCTTTCCGCGCCACCAATGCCGACGACATCCTCGCGATTCCGAGCCCGGAAGTGCAGGGATTTGGCTATTTCCAGAACGTCGGCCGGACCCGCCGCCAGGGTATCGAGGCCCAGGTCAATCTAACGTCGAAGGCGCTGCAACTCTATGCCAGCTATGCGCTGGTGGATGCGCGCTTCCTCGACGCGCTGCAGGTGGGTTCGCACAGCCCGTTCGCCGATGAAAACGGCAATGTCCAGATTGTTCCGGGCAACCGGATTCCGGCAATCCCGCGTAACCGGATCAAGGTCGGTCTCGATTATTCGGTCACCGACGCTTTCAAGGTCGGAGGCGATGCGCTGTTCGTCGACAGCCAGTATTTCGCCGGTGATGAATCCAATCAGGCACAGCGATTGCCGTCCTATGCGGTCTTCAACCTGCACGCTTCCTATCAGGTCAACAAGACGATCCAGGTCTACGCCCGCGCCGACAACGTCTTCGATAACCGCTATGCGAGCTACGGGACTTTCTTCGACACCGGTAACGTACCCAACTTCGCCAATGGCGGCGCGCCCTTCACCGACGCGCGTTCGGTCAGCCCGGCACGGCCGCGTGCCTTTTACGCGGGCATGAAGGCGACCTTCTGAAGCGCGCGGCGTATCAGGCGCCCGATCAGGGAGATTGTTGCGGCCGCATCCACCAGGCATAGCCGGCCCATCCCAGCATCAGGGAGCCCGCGATCCATAGCAGGATGATCGCCACCATGCCGGCCCGGCTGGTCGGGCGCTGCGCGGCCTCGTCCGCCCTGGCGCGATACTCGACCATGACGTCGTGCGGGATCAGCGATATCACGAGCCAGATGCCGAGGGGGAGGAGGATCAACTCGTCGAGATAGCCGATGATCGGGATGAAGTCCGGGATGAGGTCGATCGGCGAAAGCGCATATCCGGCCACCGCAATGGCGAGCGCTTTCGCGTACCACGGCACGCGCGGATCGCGGGACGCGAGATAGATGGCGTGACCGTCGCGCTTTAGCCCGCTTGCCCACGATTTGATCCGAGAGAGCATTGCGCCTTCCAGGCTAACAGATTCCGGGGCAGATGTGCGTGATGGATCGTCAGCCGCGCCTCTTGCCGGCGGAGGAGCGGGTAAGACGCAGGCGGCCCTGGGTGCGCGGCAGAAACTGCTTGCCCCTGGTGCTGAGGAAATCAAGCATCGCCTGTGCCGGCGGCAGCAAGACCTTGTCCTTGCGGGAGAGCGCGAACCATTGCCGGATCACCGGGAGGCCATCGACGTCGAGGGTGGTTAATCGTCGTTCGTCGAGTTCGGTCGCGACCGTGTGTGCGGATATGAAAGCAATGCCGAGACCGGCGATCACGGCCTGTTTGATGGTCTCGTTGCTGCTCATGGCAAGGCCGATCCTGGGGCGAATGCCGGCGGTCTCGAACAATTGCTCCATCAGGCCGCGCGTCCCGGATCCGGGCTCGCGTGTCAGAAAGGTTTCGCCGGCGAGTTCGCCCGGCGCGATGCGGGATTTCCGCGCCAGCCGATGTCCCGTCGGCGCGATGATGACATGGGGGTGATCGCCGATCAGGTGAACGTTCATGTCGATGTCTGCCGGGGGGCGGCCCATGATCGCAAAGTCGAGATCGTAGCCGCGCAACGCGGTACCGATCTCCTGCCGGTTTCCGATCGAGAGCGTGACGTCGATGTCCGGATGCCGCTTCGAAAAACCTGAAATCATGAACGGCACGAAATATTTCGCGGTGCTGACGGCGCCGATCGAGATGCGGCCGGCGGATTTCCCCGCGATCATCTCCAGCGTGGTCTCGCAATCCGCGATCGCCGCCTCGATCCGGTCGGCCAGCGCCAGCACTTCGCGTCCGGCATCCGTCAGCAGCATGCCGTCGCCGGTGCGCTGGATCAGCGGCAGCCCGGCGAGGGCCTGCAGATTACGAAGCTGCAGCGTGACCGCGGGCTGGGTGAGATGAAGCTGCCTCGCCGCCGATGTAACCGATCGGTGTTTCGACACGGCGGCCAGCGCGCGCAACTGGCGGATGGTCAATTCCCGCAATAACCGGCTCGCCATCTGCCGTCACCTTTATAACAATAACTTTGCATATCCCAAAGATAACAAAATTTTACTAATTCGGCAAACTGCGTTTCCTTGGCTCAGGCGGATTGCCAAACCGGCGAGACGCCGTGAGAGCCCCCGAAAGAGGGCACAGGGAGACGGTCATGAACGAACGCGTGACGCTGCGTTCACATCTCGATCGGTCTGCGCCGCAGTTGCCGCAGGGCGCCGCGCTGGCCGACGTGATCAAGGCCATTGCCGCCGCGGGCGTCGAACTTGCCACGCTGATCGCGGATGGGCCGCTCGCGGGCATCACCGGACGGAACGGCGGCATCAATCCTGACGGCGATCAGCAACGGGATATCGACGTCGCAGCCGATGAAATGATCCGGCGCGCCTTGCAAGGCACCCCGGTGGCGGCGGTCCTTTCCGAGGAAGCGGCGCTGCCCGAAACCCTGCGCCCCTCGGCGCCGTTCTGCGTCGCGATCGATCCGCTCGATGGCTCAGCCAACCTCGACAACAACATCTCGGTCGGCACCATCTTTTCGATCCGCCCGCGGGGCAACGATCTGCTTTCGACCTTCTTCGAGCCCGGCACGGCGCAGTGCGCCGCGGGCTTCATCGTTTACGGTCCGCAGACCACGCTCGTTCTCGCGCTCGACGGACGCGTCGACATCTTCATTCTCGACCGCCGCGCGCAGGAGTTCGTGCTGATGCGGCCAGCCGCGCAGATCGCGCGCCATGCGCCGGAATTCGCCATCAACGCGTCCAATCGGCGGCACTGGCACGGGCCGGTTCGCAGCTACATCGACGAGTGCCTCACCGGCACCAGCGGTGGCGGCGAGGCGGATTTCAACATGCGCTGGATCGGGTCGCTGGTCGCGGAGGCGCTTCGCATCCTGGTGCGCGGCGGCGTGTTCCTCTATCCCGCCGATGCGCGGCCGAGCTATCGGGAAGGGCGGCTTCGGCTGCTGTACGAAGCCCATCCGATGGCGCTGATCATGGAATGGGCCGGTGGCGCGGCGTCGACCGGGCGCCGGCGAATTCTGGAACTGGCCGCGAAAACGCCGCACCAGCGGGTGCCGCTGATCATGGGATCCGTGCACCGCGTCCGCGACGTCATGGCCATCCACGACAGGATCGAGCCGATGTTCGACAATAGCGACGCACCGCTGTTTGCGCGGCGCGGCCTGTTCCTGTGACGGGGCGATCGTAATGTCGCGGGCTCATCCCATCATATCGATCACGGGTTCGTCGGGCGCCGGCACGACGTCGGTGAAGAAGACGTTCGAGCAGATCTTCCGCCGCGAAAAGGTGGTGGCGGCCTATATCGAAGGCGACGCCTTCCACCGCTACAATCGCGTGGAGATGCGCACGAAAATGCAGGAGGAGGCCGAGTGTGGCAACCGGCATTTCAGCCATTTCAGCCCGGAAACCAACCTGTTTGTGGAACTGGAGCGGGTGTTCCGGGACTACGGCGAATCCGGCACCGGAACGACCCGCCATTACATCCACGACGACGACGAGGCGAAGCTGTACGGCGCCAAGCCGGGTACGTTCACCGAATGGAGCCGGTTGCCGGCAGAGTCCGACCTGCTGTTTTACGAGGGACTGCACGGCGCCGTCGTCACCGACAAGGTCAACGTTGCGCAGCATGCCGATCTCAAGATCGGCGTCGTGCCGGTCATCAACCTGGAATGGATCCAGAAGCTGCACCGCGACCGCAGCGCCCGCGGCTATACCGCGGAGGCGGTGACCGACACCATCCTGCGGCGAATGCCCGACTACGTGAACTACATCTGTCCGCAATTCGCCGAGACCGACATTAATTTCCAGCGCGTGCCGACCGTCGACACCTCGAACCCGTTCATCGCGCGCTGGATACCGACGCCGGATGAATCGATGGTGGTGATCCGTCTCAGGAATCCGCGCGGCATCGATTTTCCGTATCTGCTGTCGATGATTCCGCACAGCTTCATGTCGCGCGCCAATTCGATCGTGATCCACGGCGCGAAGCTCGATCTGGCGATGCAGCTCATTCTCACCCCGCTGATCCTGCATCTGATGGAACGCAAGAGGCGCACGACATGAATGCTCCCGCTCTGTCCCGTATTGCCGTCTATCCCGATGCGTTGCATGTGGAAATGGCCAACGCGATCCGCTTTCTGGCGATCGATGCGGTCGAGAAGGCCAAGTCGGGTCACCCGGGCATGCCCATGGGCATGGCCGATGTAGCCACCGTGC
>JBOHIT010000683.1:0-9400 GCA_050726155.1 Bradyrhizobium sp. | reverse complement strand
CATTTGTACAGCTTGTTGTCCGCTGGTAATCCACGGGACCCAAATTCGTTCAGAATTCAGTTGCAACTGTACGTCGTAGGTTCCGAAGCCAGAGATGGTCTTCGGAATAGAGAAGGTCAAACTGCATTCGCCGGGAGCGCAGCTTGTCTGAAAAACGTCGCCTTGCGCATAGTGGATGGACCCCAAAAGCCCACCAGCGTTGATGGCAAGGTCGGCTGCTAGAATGGTGAAACTTGTCGGTGAGCCTGCTGAAACCGGAATAACAAAACTATCGGCGTTAACTTCGAAGTATCCACCGCCGCTAGGGGATGTGAAGTCGAACCGCCAGATCTCCGTCACAGCATCAGCCGCTGTTATGGACGCGCAAAGCACCGCGGCAACCGCCGGCGCCATCTTAACAAACGAACGCATACTGCCTCCCGACCCAGGAAATGTATACCTGCGGTTGAGCCGAGAGTCATGCCGTCTATGGGCCTATCGGCAACTTTCGAGGGTGCCGACCATTGGAGTCGGAACAGGAATTTATACTCAGAAGTTGTTCCCAAACTCAGTAATCGGCCCGTCGTAGCGAGCGTCATCGGAATAGGGGCGGGTGGTTTGATCAGCCACCCTTCTTCACAATCTGATATCCGTTGGCTGCAAGATCCTGAAGGATCGCTTTCGCGATGTGGGTGCTTTGGTCAGGCGCAATCCATTCATAATCGAGATTCGGCCCGCCATCGCCTTCGGGGTACTTAATGAACGCCGTGTGGATCGCATTGGTAATAAGAATTTCGACCGCCTGGTCTGACATCTGCTGCACCTCCAATTTGGCCCCAAGCTTACGCCAACGCGGGGGGCCAGTAAATGTCAGCAAGCCGGACGGCGCGCGTCACCATTGACTTGATAAAGAATTGCTTTCGTGAGTTGAGCGGACGTTTCAAAGCGACATCCGTCAAATCGATGCAGTCCCGCCTCCATGAAACGAATTTTCGATGTTGTCATTGCCTTGGTAGGCAACAGAAAATAATCGAGTATGCTGTTGTTTCCCTCATTAAGCCGGATCGCAACGATGTAGCCCTTGGGCAAGACGGCGCGACGATTGATCGTCCAGATCAACTTTCTATCTGGCGCTCGCCAGGAGCGGGCAAGGCGAAGCGAGAGCGCGAAACGCTTGTTGACCCTAAGCACGTCTGCCCCGGGCACAAACGTAGCAATCGCACCAGCTCTCTCGAGACGGAAAACGAGATCGGCGGCGTTGTTCTGCAAGAGCGTACTGAACTCACTTTTGCGCTCAATCCAGTCTGTATCCCATTGCAGGTTGTAGCCGATGCGGTGATAGGCATCTCGCATGCTGCCGAAACGGTCATCGTAAACCTTGATGCTGGGAATGCCCAACGTGCGGTTCATGATCGCCTGACTGAGCCGACCTTCTTTTTCGAGAAGCGACTTCAATCGCGACAATAATTCGTCGTCGCTGAGATGTTCCCATCGGAGCTGCATGCGTCGTTGCGCGCGATGAAAGACATTGCGATCGATGACGGCTGGGATAACCCCCTTGTTTCTGATCCACAGGTCAGGCGGATTCTTGGTCGCTTTCCCGCGAAGTAGCGAGGACTCCCGATTATACACGGTGTTGCCAATGAAATTTTCATTGCGAAGAGCATAGTTCACCATGAGTCTTGTCCACGGTCGTCCACGATGATTGGGAATGCCTTCACGGTTCAAGCGCCGCGCGATTTCCTCGGCGGACGCTCTGCGTTCCACGTACTCATTGAATATGCGCTGGATCACAGCGATTTCGCTTGGAAGGCCGAGCCGCAACACCACACGGTCAGTTTTCAGGTTCTTCTGCTGGCCGCGCTGGAGATACCCTTTTGAGATTTGATTCTCGTCGATTACTTCCCGGCGCAGGCCAAAGCTCAACGGGCCGCCTTGTCGGAAGCCCAACGAAGCGCCGCGTAGCTGTGCAGCGTGGATTTTGGTGGAAAGCTCGCGACTGAACTCCGCGGCCATCACGCGCTTAAGGTTCTTGACGATGCTGGACAGGAGACTCCCGTCGTTGTCGAATTGCTCGGCGCAATATGCTACCTTCATTCCAGCTTGTCGGCATAGAAATTCGTAATGGGCGCTTTCGTCTACGTCTTGGAAGCGCCCCCAGCGACTGACGTCATAGACCAAGATGTGATCGAAATCGGCGCGTGCTGACTGAACGTCATCAATTAGTTCGATGAGGCCCGCGCGTCCCTTGATCCGTAGGCCACTGCGACCTTCGTCGATATAGGTCCGTACAATGGTCAGGTTCTGCTGTTGAGCGTAGACGGCAATAGCGGCAGCTTGGTTCTGGACCGAGTATCGCTGATAGTCAGTCGACATTCGGACGTACTGCGCGGCTCGAAGCGCCCTGTTGCGCTTCGCCAGTTCCGTTCCCTTGCGCACCACAAGCGAATTGGCCATCAGCCGATGTCCGGTTGGCCAAGATATTTTAGCAAATCGTCGATGCGGGAACAACGCTAACCGCGAAGCTTGATCCAGACCTGAAGAGCCAGCGCCGTCACAAAGAGAAACGACGCCAATAGCCCTAGCAAGCCCGGCCGGCGACGCGCAAAGTACAGGCTGACGAGGGTTATGAGCGCCGCTAGTTTGCGGCCGAATGCCCGTTTCAGGCGAGGAGCGTTGGCAAGCACGATTCCAACTTCGGATTCATCAGACATGGCATCTCCACCGGCCCGCGAAAGCGCGGGCCGCTCATTGGTTTTGTAAGATGGGGAGGGCCGCTCAGGATCGCGGATGGCGAACTCAGGGAAGCGGCATCGAACCAATTTGCCAGTGATTTGCCCGACGGAGCAAGTCAGATATTACAGAAATGGCCTTCTTTTTTGGCCCGGATCGATCAGATCACATCCTATAATGTGGGTACGTGGAGTTCCGTTGCACCGCGGTCCTATGGAAAAGCGCAGTGAACAAAATCTACGTAATCGCTGATGTCCGTGGCCGCTTTGACCTTCTCCTTCGGGCGATGGAGGCGATCTCTACCCATGCTCGTGAACGCCGCACAGGCCCGCTTCCGGGTGGCAGCCTTATCCTCCGTGTCCGGCCCCGCGCCACGATCTTCAGCGCGTCGTCCGGCAACAACCAACCGATCGTCGATGACCCCTATCATATAGACTACTTCCGTAATACTCGGCCTTGACCCCGCGAAAAGCCTACGCAATACATCTTTTGGCTGTAGGGGGGCACAATGAGGGATTTTTTGACGGCATGCGCACTTGCCGCGACGCTTGGTGGATGCGCTGGAACTTCTACTGTGCCGCTGGCACAGGACACGGTTCAGATTACTGCAAGGGCAGCGGCAATTTGCGGCTCAGTTGGAGCCGAGAAGCTTGCGCTCAAGCAAGCCGCTGTTGAAACCATTAGACGCGGATTTGATCGCTTCATAGTTATCAACGCGCAAGCTGGCGGTACCTACGTCGGAAATACGCCGATTGTCGTTCAAAACATGGGAGGCGGCATGGCAATGGCATCAGGTGGCCAACCAATAATTGCTCCCAATCAAGGATTGGTAATCAAGATGTTCAAGGACAGTGATCCGCAAGGTTCAAACGCTCTGCTGGCGAGAGACACCTTAGGGCCAGATTGGCAAGAGCAGGTTAAGAAGGACAGTATTACTTGCCTCTAACGGAACAGGGCAAGGATTGATTGAGGTTACGCATTGCGCTGCTGTTTCAGTTTGATCGGCAGCACCATCACGGCGGGAACTTCGCGCTTGAGAATGTCAGCGGCGGTTATCGAAATGTGCAAGGTGAAATCATCTTCTATCTCGACGACTCGATATTCATCCGCTGCGCAAGATGCAAGACCGTACCGCCGAATTCGTCGAACTGGATACCCCGGAAAAGGCGGTCAAAATTGTCCGCGCCGACGATCAGCGCTATGCGGGCAGCTATTGCTTGATCACCCAAACCGCCGAGTCAATTATGACGCGACTGCGATCAATTGATGCGTAGCGACCCGCAGTCTCCTCGAAGCTGAACCTGCCGCCGTCGATACTCAAGCGGTAACGGCGCTGCGGAATAGAGATTTGCTATTCTGGCCTGACACAGCCGAAGGGACTCACGCGCGCCCAGCGGATGCAGGTGAACGTTTCCATGGCAACGTGCCAACTGATAAGGTAATTTCACGAGCTTATCAGTCCGCCGCCTCAATGTTCCATAACATCCCTAGCTGACCACAATCCGCTGCTCGCGCCATGCCAGCGGCAGCGTTTTGGGGATATCCTTCAGAGCTATTGCAGCCTCACTGTTCAAGACGCCCGTCGTCAATTCCGGCGGCAAGAACGCTAGTCGCAGCCCTTGGCGAACCACTTTTGGATTGATGTTTGCTGCCGCTGCAAGGTCTTCAACGCAGTCGTATCGGCCCGCGGTTAGGTCTGCGAGCCAGGCATGGGCCCGAACGATTGATTTCAGAAGCCGTTCATCGGTTAGGTCTGGCGCGCGGGTAAGCGTCGCAACGCCTTTCGGCTTCGGTGACCAGGGAATGTCGATGGTTCGCTGCTTTCGCTTGATATTCCCAGCGTCAACACGAATTCGAGCTGCTGATACTGTCACTTTATCGATTTGGTCGATGACGATCCCGCGCTCGTCGATGGCCGCCCTTACGAGGGTCTCGACCTCGGGTGCCGATATTCGGGTCACGGTGCCGGCTTTGTGTCGGCGCCCGCGCATCGCGGTGCTGACGTAGAATCGATACCGGACGCCGTTCTTGCTGGAAAAGCTCGGTCCCATGCGATTGCCCTTGTCATCGAAGAGCTTGCCTCGTAGCAGCGCGCCGCTCTCGGAAAACTTGACCTTGCGTTTGACCGTATTCGATTTGAGCAGTTCCTGCACGCGATCGAAGGTCGATCGGGCTAGGATAGCTTCATGCTCGCCTGTGAACCATTTGCCGCCGTAGTGGGTTTCTCCGACGTAAATCCTGTTTTTAAGGAGATGGGCGAGGGGACCGTATGTGAAAGGAATTCCGCCTCGATATTTTGCGACTTTTGTGTTGCGTCGTTTGGTGACGATTTTCCGACAGTCGAGTTCGGCAACGAGTTTGCTGAACGATCCCAGCTCTAGATAGAGCTTGAAGATCGTGCGAATGGTTTCGGCCTCAGACTTGTCGATGGCCAGCTTTTTGTCCTTGGTCCCGTAGCCGAGCGGTACCGTACCGCCGGTCCATTTGCCTTTGCGCCGGCTGGCCGCGACCTTGTCCCGAACCCGCTCGGCGGACAGTTCACGCTCGAACTGGGCAAAGGAGAGCAGTACGTTCAGTGTCAGGCGGCCCATGGACGTGGTGGTGTTGAACTGCTGGGTAACTGCCACGAACGAGACCGATCTTGCCTCGAACGCATCGACCAGTTTTGCAAAGTCGGCAAGCGATCGGGTGAGGCGGTCGATTTTGTAAACCACGATCACGTCGATCTTGCCGGCCTCAACGTCCGCCAGCAGCCTTTTGAGGGCCGGGCGATCCAGATTGCCTCCGGAGTAGGCCGGGTCGTTGTATTGTTGAGGTAGGGCCTTCCAACCCTGGAACGCCTGGCTTTTAATGTAAGCCTCGCAAGCCTCGCGCTGGGCATCCAGAGAGTTGAACTCCTGCTCAAGACCGTGCTCGGTGGATTTGCGGGTGTAAATGGCACAGCGGAGGACCTTGGCGTCATTTGCCATCGGGGACCTCCTGACGAGCCGAGCGGAGCCCGAAGAAGCGCGGACCGTTCCATTTTGTGCCGGTGATGGCGAAGGCGATTTCGGAAAGGCTGGCGTAGGGCTTGCCGCCATGGACAAAGCCATCAGCCGTCACGGTGACCCGATACGTCTTTCGGCTCCAGGTCCGAACCAGTTCGGACCCCGGCTTGATCCGCTGGGGTAACTCCAGACGGCCAGCGGGCTTGGCCGAAGCGGTTTTCACCATCTGGGCAAGCGTGCGCCTTATCGACGGGGGAAGGCCGCCGTAAGCCTTCTCCTGAATCGTGTGAGCAATACTGCGGCGGAGGAGGTCCGGACCGAAAGCCTTTGGCGGTTCGGCCTTGAACAGTTCCCGGTAGCGCTTCCGCAGGTCTGTGATCGGCATGGCCGGCAGCCGATCCAGCTCGGCCTCGATAGCTGGATCGGGCTTGATAAGTCCATTCAAAGGTTTCACGAGGCTGCACCCGCCTTGCCGATCCGGTACACGCGGGTGCCGTCCGCCTTCTCCGAAGTCAGATTGAGCTTCAGCTTCTTCTTGACCACGCCGGCAAAGAACCCGCGAACGGAATGCTGCTGCCAATCCGTCGCTTTCATGATCGCGTCAATTGTCGTGCCTTTGGGTTGGCGCAGGAGGCCAAGCACGGCTTCCTGCTTGGACGAGCCGACGGAACTCTCCTTCGACCTTGAGGCCGCCGTCTTGGTCGTAACGCCCGCCTTAGCGGCTTTGCCCCTCTTGGGGGGTAATCGGCTAGTCCGAGATTTTGAGGGTTTCGATTTTGGCTTCGCTTTTGCGGTGGCCATCTGGCTCTCCATCGTTTCAACGACAGCATCGTTTGCTGCCACTGACACAAGCCCGGCTCAGGGCCGGGCGGGAGGGGGCCGAAGTGACCTCAGTCCTGCGAGAGTCTGTTTAGCAGGGAGGCGGCGCCGTGAAGGCGCCCGGCCTCGTAAATCAATTGTTCGACGTCCATCGAAATAGTGACGGCCTCGGACAGACTGCCTGCCTGTGCGCAGGCCTGGGCGGCCTTCGCTATCCGGGTTGCGTCAGACAGCCTCGAATGCATCTCATCAAGGCAGGCGACAACAGCATCGTTGAAAACCGGCTTGGCCATCTTAGCCCTCCAATTACCGGGGACAGTGACGCTCTGGCGGCCGCCGAAGTCGAGCGAATTCGGAGCAATCTTATGACTCTTTTGCTGGCTACCAAATGTCCAACATCGGTCGGCAACAGCCCGTTGTTTGGGCTTTCAGGCCCGCTTGCGCGCGGTTTTGGCCGGAGTGCCTGCCAAAAATTCTCGAAACAGCTTCATCGGATCTGCGCCTAGCGCGCGGGCAATTTCCACGAATTCGACCAGATCAATACGGCGTTCGCCGCCCTCATATTTGGCGATGAACGATTGCGGCCGCCCGAGTTTTTTCGCCAGAGTCTGTTGGCGAACATCGGCCGCCTTCCGCACTGCGACAAGAAGCGCGACCAGCCGGGCGTATTCCGCGGATTTAAGGGACTTCTGCATAAACCGCCAAGCCAAAGATTCGGCGGCAGGAAATCTGATCCCAAAATCGAATTATCCCAAAACTGGATATTATCGCGATCCTGAGCTATCAGACCTGGACCGCGAGGCTATCGGCTATGAGGGGAGGGCTATTTGGCTAAGCTGTATTGTCGAAGTTGCGGGGTTGAGGTCGGTCGAACTACGGCGTTCTGTCCCAAATGCGGGGTTAGAGACCCATCCGTGAACAACCCGCTCTCAACGTTCGCTCAGACCCCGCAGGGGCGTCCCCGCGGCTCACCTACTCCGGCGCGATCAAGAAATCAGGGGCTGATCCTAGGCATTCTGGGATGCTGTGCAGGCGTCCTTGGAATCCTCACCTTCGGTCCGGTGTTCGTGCCCTTAGCAATCCTACTAAGCCTGATCGGACTACTTCAGGCGACAATACATCGGAGCCTTACCGGGGCTGCAGCTTCAATCGTCGGGCTCACGACGTCGGCTGTCGGGTTTTTTCTGTCGCCGAGTCTTGTCCTCTTGGCCGGCGGTCTTCTTGTTGCCTCCCAGTCGAGTGGCGGCCTCTCGTCGAACCCACCCAGTCAAGATACTGTTGCAGACGCAGGCTCGATACCTGCAACGGAAAGCCAGTTCTGCGAAGTGACGGCCAACTCGGCTAAGGAATACTTCCAGCTTGCACAAGATGCTCAGAAAGCCAGGGACGACAAGAACGGTATCTTGGAGAAGCGGGCCCTGGATGCCATGACAGCGGCGGCTCAAACTCGAAACAATGCCATTTTCAGACTTGTGCAGTCATCGAACTTTACGTTCGAAGGGTGGCGGGTCCGGCTTCTGGAGATAGGGAAGCCCAACAATGGTGGGCTGTCATTTTCGGTCCGGCCGCTTTGCTCTAAGACCGTGACGATCCATCTCCTGACTACCGCAAACGGGCCTGCTGCGGAGGGTCTTGCAACGACGCAAAAGGGCGACACGCTTGTTTTGTCCGGTAAGTTTGTGGAAGCGTATGGCGATAACGGAACGAACGCTGCGCCGCGAGATCCCAGCCGCTTCGAGCGAAGTATTACGGAGCGCGGGTCTATGGAGCAGCCGGAGTATCGAGCTGTCCTTCGCTAGCAGGGGCGTCAGAAGCCTTCCGCATTCCCAAGCGCGAGAGCGATTCCATAGCAAAAAGTGTCCAACAAGTCGTCCTCGCGATCGCTATCCTTGTCACCCATTCGGAAGCTTTCGACCTGATCAAGCAAGTGGTTGCGAGTTTTGCGCTTGTATTCGGTCACTTTGTTGAAGGCATGCTCCGAGTATTTGACCTGCTCCCGGTAAACATAACCAGAAACCGACATAGCTCGTTCGTCCTTTCCTAGTGCTGTTAGTTTGGACTCAATCGCGTGAGCCGCCATACCCCGCCGTTGCGCTTGTTGAAGCAGGATCGTCCCAGAATTCTTATCCTCAATCCATGCGCCGACTGCGCCACTTCTTGCGCCACATTCACGCGCCAGCTCCTCTAGTCGTTTGAAGACCGAAGGCAGCCATTGTTCTAGAATCGCGCCCTCAATCTGAACGACGTCCCAATCCAGAATGGTGATCGGTGGCCGGTTCGAGTGTTGATCGGTGGCGAAGTAGGTTACGGCGGTTGCGTTGTTTTCGGTTCCCGTCTTTGACGCCGTATCGATGACTGCAAACACTCCATCGCAATGGGTGGGGTAGGGTACAGGTTTCCTGTTGATAAGAAGCTTTTCGCTGTTGAAGAAGGCGACACCCGACCAATCGACAAATTCTGCTAGGTACTCCTGCGCGTAGACCAGAGGATCGTTGTTTTTCTTTAGATCATCCTGGTACGCCTCTCTGCGGGCCAGCCAGTCTTCCATAGTCTCATTCTGCATCCGCTTTGGTAGCAGCGGATTGTCCATTGTCGAGTGGTGGACTTCTTTGAACGCGTACTTTGGGTCCGTGCAGATGTTATAAAAGAAATTGTCAGGGTTCTTGCCGGCTGAGTTCGAGCAAACGAGGGCCTCCCCGCCATAGTCGTAAAGGGTTGGCTTGATGGCTTTTTCCCAGATTTCCATGGCGGAGCCGTCGGTCTTATTATCGCCGTCCTTAGCGAATGCGGCTTCGTCGATCACGATCCGATGATAGCGGCGGCCGCGGCCGGCGATCGCATTCTCTAATGACCAAAAGTCCAGCCTCCCGCCGGTCTTGAAT
>JBOHIT010000682.1:0-15354 GCA_050726155.1 Bradyrhizobium sp. | reverse complement strand
GTGCAGCGCGCACCCGGTCTTCCCTGCGCCCTCTGAATGGGAGGGCGGGAAGTTTTCCAGCAAAGCTCGGGCGCGATGCGTCGCGAGAATGCGATGGTGTATTTTCCGTCATCCTGAGGTGCGAGCGTAGCGAACCTCGAAGGATGAATCGGCCACGGACGGGCCGTCATCCTTCGAGGCGCGCAAGAGCGCGCACCTCAGGATGACGGTTCAGGGCAGGAGCGTGTAGGAAGGGCCGCTATCGTCCCAAAAACAGGCCCGTTCCGGCCCAAACCGTATCCTTAACGAACCCGTAATGGCCCGGGCCGAAACTGCCTTGATCCGACCAAAAAGCCAATGTTGGTTGGCGGCGCCGGACCCGGACGCCGATTCAGATGAATTTTGGCCGTCGATAGCGAGAAGGATCGCAAATGCGCAGGAATCTTACCTTTCTCCTCGGCACGGTCACGGGCGCCTGTTTGACCCTTGTCGTCGCCGGGCCGCAAGGCGCGCAGTTGGTTGCCGCGGCCAAGGCCGCAGCCCGCAGCGACAGCACCTATTCGCAGCTCAACCTGTTCGGCGACGTGTTCGAGCGCGTTCGTGCCAGCTATGTCGAGAAGCCCGACGATTCCAAGCTGATGGAGGGCGCCATCAACGGCATGATCTCCTCGCTCGATCCGCATTCGCGTTACATGAACGCGAAGGGCTGGACCGACATGCAGGAGACTACCCGCGGCGAGTTTGGCGGGCTCGGCTTCGAGGTCACGATGGAGAACGGCCTCGTCAAGGTGGTCGCGCCGATCGACGACACGCCCGCTTCGAGGGCCGGCATCATGTCCGGCGACGTGATCACGCAAGTCGACGATGATGCCCTTGCGGGGCTCACCCTCGACCAGGCCGTGGTCAAGATGAAGGGAGCGGCCGGCACCAAGATCCGCCTGAAGATCGTCCGCAAGGGTGCGGAAGCGCCGGTCGATGTCGCGATCGTGCGCGAGATCATCCGGGTGCGGCCGGTTCGCTTCCGCGCCGAAGGTGGCGATATCGGCTATATCCGTATCGCCAGCTTCGACGAACAGACCACCGACGGCCTGCGCAAGGCGATCACGGAGATTTCGAAGACGATCCCGTCCGACAAGCTCGCGGGCTATGTCATCGATCTCCGCAACAATCCAGGCGGCCTGCTCGATCAAGCGGTTTCGGTGTCGAGCGCTTTCATGGGGCGCGGCGAGGTGGTCTCGACCCGCGGCCGCACGCCGGAGGAAACCCAGCGTTTTGTCGCGCGCGGCGGCGATCTGACCAAAGGCAAGCCGCTCGTGGTGCTGATCAACGGCGCATCGGCGTCCGCTTCGGAAATCGTGGCCGGCGCCTTGCGCGACCACAAGCGCGCCACGCTGATCGGAACACGCTCGTTCGGCAAGGGCTCGGTGCAGACCATCATTCCGCTCGGCGCCAATAACGGTGCGCTGGCGCTGACGACGGCGCGTTACTACACGCCATCCGGAAAATCGATCCAGGCCCAGGGCGTCACGCCCGATATCGAAGTGCTGCAGGATGTGCCGGACGAGATGAAGGCCCGTTCCGAGCTGAAGGGCGAAGCGTCGATGCGCGGGCATCTGGCCGGCGACGGCGCCGAGCAGGCCGGTTCGCAATCCTACGTGCCGCCGTCCGCGAAGGACGACAAGGCGCTCGGCGCGGCCTTCAATTTGCTGCGCGGCGTCACCGTCAATGCGGACGCGCCGGTGTCGGCGAAGCGGCCGGTGCCGAACTAGGACTAATGAATCTCGTCTAGGCCGTACCGGCCACGGGTTTGCGCTTGCGCGGGCGGGCAGGGCTCGCGGTTGCGAGCGCGGGTTGATGCGCGAGCAGCAACTGCCTGACGTCGGCGGCGGGCTTCGGCGGGCTGAACAGATAGCCCTGCATCTCCGAACAGCCGAGCGCACGCAGCAATTCGCGCTGCTGCTCGGTCTCGACCCCTTCGGCCGTCGTCGTCATGCGGCGCGCGGCGGCAATGTTCACCACGGCCTCGACGATGCTGGCCGATCCTTCCGGCTCGGCAATGTCGGTGACGAAGCAGCGGTCGATCTTGATCTTGTCGAACGGGAAGCGTTGCAGATAGCTCAGCGAGGAATAGCCGGTGCCGAAATCGTCGAGCGCGATACGCACGCCGATGGCGCGAAGCTGGTGCAGCACGGCGAGCGCCGCATCGTCGTCGCGGATCAGCACGGCTTCGGTGATCTCGAGTTCGAGCCGGCTCGCGGCGAGCCCCGACGCGCCAAGGGCCGCAATGACCTTCAGCGCCAGCGTGCCGCTCTTGAATTGCACCGGAGAAACGTTGACCGCAAGGCGGACATCGTTCGGCCAGGTCGCGGCCTCGGTGCAGGCCGTGGTCAGCACCCATTCGCCGAGCTGGTTGATGAGACCGGTCTCCTCGGCGATCGGCACGAAGTCGGCCGGCGAAATCATGCCGCGCTGCGGATGGCGCCAGCGCACCAGCGCCTCGCAGCCGGTGATCCTGTTGTCCTGCAGGTCGAGACAGGGCTGGTAATAGACCTCGAAGCCGCCATCGATGATGGCCTGGCGCAGGTCGATCTCCAGCATGCGGCGAGCACGGACCTCGGCGTCCATCTCGGGTACGAAGAAGCGATGGGTGCGGCGGCCGGCGGCCTTGGCGGCATACATCGCCAGATCCGCATTTTTCAGGATCTGGTCGAGGTCGGAGCCATCCTGCGGCGCCAGTGCGATGCCGATCGAGGCGTCGGTGGTGACGTGATGGCCGAGGCATTGATAGGGCGCGCGGATCGCATCGAAGATGCGATGCACGAGTTCGGTGACGTTGTCGGCGTGCGTCACGCCGGTCTGCACGATAGCGAATTCATCGCCGCCGAGCCGCGCCACGAAATCGGTCTCGCGGACGCACGCGCGGAGGCTGACCGCGACGGCCTTGAGCAACTCGTCGCCGATCATGTGCCCGAGCGAGTCATTGACGCTCTTGAATTCGTCGATGTCGATATAGAGCACCGCAAGCTGCCGGTCCGCCGTGGCGTGCGCCAGTTCGCGCTTGATTTGCTCGTGGAACAAGGTGCGGTTCGGCAAGTCCGTCAGCGCGTCGTAATGAGCGAGGTGGGTGATGCGTTCCTCGGCCCGGCGCTGCTCGGTAACATCCTCATGGGTCGCCACCCAGCCGCCGTCCGCCAGCGGCTCGTTGACGACCTGCACCGAACGCCCGTCGGGCGTCGTGATGATCATCGCATTGCGCTGGTCGACGTCGCGCAGCACCCGCGCGACATACTGGTCGATGTCGGCGGTAAACGATCCGGTCTGCTTGCGATGCGCGATCACGTCGCGGAAGCTGCAGCCCGGCTTTACGACGTCGGCCGACAGGCCGTACATGTCGAGATAGCGCTGGTTGCAGATCACCAGCCGCTGCGAGGAATCGAACAGCAGCAGGCCTTGCGTCATGTTGTTGACGGCGGTGTCGAGCCGCTGCTTTTCCAGGGTCAGCCGCCGCTGCGAGGCGCGGTGCTGCTGCGCGAGCTTGCGCACGACCAGAAACAGCAGGACGGCGATCGCCAGCACGGACAGGCTGGCTACCGCGATCAGGATGGCGATCTGCTCGCGCCAGTCGGCGAGTGCTGCCGAGGTGGTGGTCGCGGCGACGATCACGATCGGAAAGTTCGTCAGCGCGCGCGAGGAGATCACGCGGGCCTCGCCGTCGAGCGGGCTGGTCAGGCGGGACGTGGTGTGGGCGAGCTCGAAGACGCGTTGCTGGCTGGCCGGGCCGGTCTTGAAGTTCCTGCCGATCATCTCCTCGAGATGCGGATAACGCGCCAGCAGCGTGCCGTCGCGGTGGTGCATGGCGATGGCAGCACCCGATCCGAGCGCCACCGAGGCAAAGAACCTCTCGAAATTGGCCGGTTCGATGCCCCTGCCGATGACGCCGAGGAATTCACCGTTCGGCCCGGTGACCTTGCGCGCGATCACGGTGGTCCAGACGCCGGTGACGCGGCTGTAGACCGGTTCGATCACCACGGTCGGCGATTGCGGGCTGGATTTGAAGGTTCTGAAGTAGGCGCGGTCCGCCACGTTGACGGGGGGAGCGGGCCACGCGGCCGAGGAATTGATGAGGCTGCCGTCGGCGTCGAAGACGTTGATGCCGCCGACATAGGCCAACGCATCCATCTTGGACTTCAGCATCAGGTGGATGTCCTCGGTGGACATCCGGAACTTGTAATTCTCCATCGTCGCGATCCCGGTGGAGCGCATGAAGGTGATCAGGTCCTTCTGGACGACCTCGAAGTCCTCGAGCTGTTGATCGAAATGGCGGGCCAGCAGCAGCACGGTGTTTTCCAGCTCGCGCTCGCTGTTGCGCAGCGCCCGCTCGCGGAAATTGCTCGCCATGACGGTGGCGCCGATCGCGATCGCGGCGATCAGCAGCCCGCCGCCCAGGATCAGCCAGCGGATCGGGCCGCCGCGAACGGCGGGCTTGCTGGTGATTGACGCGGTGCCGGTTGAATCCATTGGACGAGATCGCTGCCAGGAATTATTCCCGGAAGCAGTATTGCGTACTCCCGGCCCGGCACTTTGCTAGCGCGTCGAGATGGAATTGCCGTTAGCAAGTCTGGTTAACGAAACGTTAGCCGGGTAGCTGGCCGTGCCGATGACAACCTCAGTAAGGCCTAGTTTCCGGGTGTTACGGGGCGAGGCGGAACATGATCGCGACGATGGCGGCGGCGATGATATTGGCGGCGACGCCGGCCACGATCGGCAGCGTGTAATCGGAGGTCAGGTCGAACGCAAAGCCGGCGGCGCTGGGACCGATCAGGGTGCCGAACGCGACGCTGGTGTAGAGGATGCCGATGATGCCGCCGACATTGCGGCCGCCGAAAGTGTCCATCACCACGGCCGGCAGCACCGCGACCCAGGCGCCGTAGATCATGCCATAGACGAACGCGAAGCCGGCGAGCTGCCAGAAAGTCGTCGAGACCAGCCAGATCGCCAACGCTATCGCCATGCCGATGAAGAGAAGCAGCAAGGCGGACGGGCGGCCGATCCGGTCGGCGAGCCCGCCGAGGAAGAAACGGCCGGCGGTGGAACCGATGCCGATGACGCCGAGCAGCAGTACGGCGGAGGAGGCCGCAACGCCGTGATCGCCGGCATAGGGGACGAGGTGCACGAACGGCACGAACAGGCCGAACGAACAGATCAGGCAGGCGGCGTAGAGCGAAATGAACTGCGGCGATCGGATCGCCTCGGTGACCGAAGCGCCATCCGGCCGCCCGGACAACACGCCACCCGGCTGCAGTGGATCGCCGTCGGGGTTGAGACCGCGGGCGCGCGGATCGTTCTCGAGCAGCAGCGCCATGCCGCCGCCGAGGACCGCGGCGATCACGCCGAGCGCGAGGTAAGCGCCGCGCCATCCAGCGTCTCGATCAGCAGGGTCGCCAGCGGCGGCATCACCAGCGTGCCGACACCGATGCCGCTCACTGCAAGGCCGGAGGCAAAGCCGCGCCGCCGCACGAACCATCGTTGCACCGCACCGACCGCGGGCACATAGGCGCAACCGATGCCAAGGCCGACCCCGAGGCCATAGGCGACATAGACCTCGACGAGGCTGCGCGCCGCACTCGCCGCGGCAAGCCCGAGGCCGATCAGCAGCATGCCCGCCACCGCGAGGCGTCGGGATCCATAGCGGTCCGCGAGGGGGCCGCTGACGATGCCGAGCCCGAAATAGAGAAAGCCTGCCAACGAAAACACCAGCGACACCGAGCCGCGCGAGGCGCCGAAATCGCGCTGCAGCGATTCAAGGAACGCGCTGAACGTATAGGCGCAGCCGAAGCCGACCAGGGTGACGGTGAAGGCCGCCGCCACGACGAACCAGCCGTAGAAGATGCGGGCGGTGGGCAACGCCGATTGGACGCTCATTATTGGCTCCACGGGTTTGGAGAGGGATGGCGACGGTGCCAGGATGTGATCCGCTGGAAGGCGGCGCCGGCGCGGATCAGCGTTGCCTCGTCCAGATGGGCGGCCACAAGCTGAAACCCGATCGGCAATCCGGTTGCGGAAAAGCCGCCGGGCAGCGTGATGGTGGGATGGCCGGTCATGTTGAACGGGCAGGTGTATTCCTGCAGCCTGGCAATCAGGTCCGGCTGCTCGCCGAGCGTCTTGATCATGGCGAGCGTCAAAGGCGGGAAGGGGTGTACCGGAATCAGGATCACATCGACGGTCTCGAACAGCGATGCGATCTGCCTGCGCAATTGCAATCGCCGCAGCAGGATTTTCCGGTAATCCAGACCCGATACCGCGCGACCGGCCTCGAGGACGGAGGCGAGCACGGGACCATATTGATGCTTGCGGGCGGCATAGGTGGCCTCGTGCGCGACCGCGGCCTCCACCGCGCAGTTTGGCACCCAGTCGGCGACGGCTTGCTTCACGTCGGGAAATTGCAGGTCGACGACCTCGGCGCCCTGCGCGCGCAGGACCTCCGTTGCTTCCCAGAGCACGCGCTGGGTTGCGCCGTCCACGCCATCGATGCTCCATTTCGCATCAAAGCCAATCCGCAGGCCGCGCACCGGCCGTTCGGCTGCGGCCATATAGTCGGGCACGGCATCGAGCACTGACGTCGGATCGGCGCGGTCGTGTCCGGCGATAACGCCGAGCATCGCGCCGGCATCCACAGCGCTCCGGGCAATTGTTCCAACATGGTCCAGTGATGCCGCGAGTTCGAACACGCCGTGGCGGCTGACGCGTCCCCAGCTTGGCTTCAATCCGGTCAGGCCATTGGCCGCGCTTGGCCACCGGATCGAGCCGCCGGTGTCGGAGGCGAGCGAGCCATAACAAAGCCCGGCTGCGGTTGCGACCGCAGCGCCGCTGGACGAAATGCCCGGCCAGTAGTCGGCATTCCACGGATTGGTTGGTGGCGTCACCGATGGGTGGTGATCGGAATAGGCACCCTCCGTCAGTTGCAGCTTGCCCAGCACGACCGCGCCGGCTTCATTCAGGCGGCGCACCACGCTGGCGTCTTGATCCGGCCGGAAATCGCGATGGACGGCGGTGCCGGCGGCAGTCGGAACACCCTTGGTCCAGAACAGGTCCTTGAGCGCAATCGGGACGCCATGCAGCGGCCCGCGATACCGGCCGGCAGCAATTTCGGCGTGCGCCGCTTCGGCTTGCGCCATCGCGGCATCGGCCATCATGTGGACATAGCTGCCGAGTTTGCCGTCCAGGGCAGCGATGCGGTCGAGTTGCGCGCGCGCGACTTCGAGCGGGGAAATCTGGCGCTTCCTGATGCGCGCCGCAATCTCCGTGAGTCCAAGGTAATGCAAGTCGACGACTGCGGTATCCATTCTCAATCCTCCGTCATCGGCACGGCAAGCGGGCGTAACACCAGTATAATTGTTATACCGGTGTCTCTTGCTGTCAACCGGTAAATGTGATTTACTGGTGTTGATGTCGCGGGAATCGAAAAAGTTCGGCGTTCCGGACGAGCTGGCCAATCTCTATGATTTCGCCAATACGCTCGACGTCAGGCATTTCACGCATCACGGCGTGCCGCATCCGCAGGGCGACGAACTGACCCATGCGAGGGAACTCGCGGCGTGGATGTCGGGGCGCGGGCTGTCGTCGGCCAGCGCGAAGATCACGCCGACGATGTTGGCCACCGCGCTCGAATTGCGGACCCTGGTTCGCGATTATCTGCAGTGCGATCCGATTGAGCGGAGCCGGAACAAGGACGCTGTTCGCTCCCTGAACAGAACGTTGAAGTTGTTTCCGCTTGCCGTGGCGGCAGGCGGTGATGGCGGCATGGTGCTGCGGGCCGCGCGCGAAGATGCGCTCGCGGGACTGTCACCCATTGTCGCAGAACTCTACGACGGTTCCAGAAACGGAACCCTTGATCGGTTGAAGATGTGCGCGTCCGACGAATGCCGACGGGTGTTTTTCGATCGCTCGAAACCATCGACGCGGCGCTGGTGCATGTCGACGTTGTGCGGGAACCGGATGAAAACAAGAAGCTATCGCGAGCGGCAACGCAACGCCGGATAGACGTGATTGGCTTAAATGATTGCAATTGGTCACCGACCACCGACCGGCCCATCGATTGCCGCCGCTCAGGCGCTCGTTGGCGTCAACTCTGAAGAACCAGCCGGGTGCAAGGAGCGCGAACGGCGCTATCACTGCATGCGCGTTGTGGGTGCACGCGTTCGTTTGCGGGCAACACCAACGGTCTGCCCGGGCGCCGCTACGTAACCCTGATTCACGCTTCGCTGATAATTGGAGTCGGTATAGGGATTGCCTGCTCCCTTGTTCTGGCAATTGGCATTCGGATAGAAAAATGCGCAATAGCCGGGTTCGGAGATGACCTGCTGGGCCATCGTCGGCCCGGTGAGCGCTGACAAAACCACCACGGCTGCGAGAAGCTTGAGGGTCGACATTGCGTTCCTCCTTCTGAAGGTCCCGGAAGAACAACACCGCGCGCGGGGGATCACTCCCATCGTTCCGGTCACACAAGCGTGACAGGCGTGCGTGCGGCTATTTGGCTGTCGGCGCCGCAGCGGTGGTTTGAGCCTTCTTCTTCGGCTTCTTCTTTGGGGTCGGAACGGGAGCCGGTACCGCGGCCGCTTCCTCGTCGGGCTCGACGGCCGTTGCCTTGCTGGGCGTGGAGGGACCAATGCTGTTGCAGTCGGCATTCGGGTAGAACTGGGCGCAGTAGCCGGGCTCAGGATTGGCAGCCTGCGCCCACGCCTGTGGCGCGACGGCGATCGACCCGAGCGCGGCAAAAGCGAGTATCGCAAGTTTGGTCATTGCGTCTTTTCCTTTTTGTTGGGTCAGTCCCCGGCGCGATAACGCCCGGATTTGCCACCCTTTTTCTCGGCCAGATGAATCCCGTCGATCTGCACGCCGCGCTCGACCGCCTTGACCATGTCGTAGATCGTCAGGCACGCCACCGACACCGCCGTCAGCGCTTCCATCTCGACGCCGGTCGGCCCGGTGACTTTCACGGTGGCTCTGATGATGCAGCCCGGCAGCTTCTTGTCGGGCGTGATGTCGAGCGTGACCTTCGACAGCGCCAGTGGATGGCACAACGGGATCAGATCTGAGGCGCGCTTGGCCGCCATGATGCCGGCGATGCGGGCGGTGCCGAGCACATCGCCTTTCTTGGCGTTGCCGGAGACGATCAATTCGAGCGTCGCCTTGCTCATGACGACGCGGCCTTCGGCAATGGCGACGCGTTCGGTCGCAGGCTTGGCCGACACGTCGACCATCCGCGCTTCGCCTGAGGAATCGATGTGGGTGAGGGCGGCGCCGTCCCTCGAAGCCTTGCTTCTGAAAGTCTTGCGCGCCATCTCCTAGCGCGTCCCGGTCGCGCGGGGCGCGTCGGTACGGGCCAGCAATGTCCGCGTGGCCGCGGCAACGTCGGCCTGGCGCATCAGGCTTTCGCCGACCAGGAAGGTCGACATGCCGGCGCGCGCGAGCCGCGCGAGGTCCCCAGGCGTAAAGATGCCGCTCTCGCCGACCATCAGGCGATCGTGGGGGATCAGCGGCGCAAGCGTTTCGCTGGTGACCAATGTGGTCTCGAACGTTCGCAGATTGCGGTTGTTGACGCCGATCATCGGCGAGCGAAGTTTTAGTGCGCGATCGAGTTCGGCGCGGTCGTGGATTTCGATCAGCACGTCCATGCCGAGCGCGATGGCGGCATCTTCCAGATCTTTGGCCGTGGCATCGTCGAGCGCGGCCATGATGATCAGGATGCAGTCGGCGCCATGGGCGCGGGCTTCGACCACCTGATAGGTGTCGAACAGGAAATCCTTGCGCAGCACCGGCAGGCTGGTCGCCGCGCGCGCCGCGACCATGAAATCGAGATGGCCCTGGAACGAAGGCGTATCCGTCAGGATCGACAGACACGCCGCACCGCCGGCTTCATAGGCCTTTGCCAAGGCCGGCGGATCGAAGTCGGCGCGGATCAGTCCCTTGGAGGGCGACGCCTTCTTCACTTCCGCGATCAACGCATAGTCGCCGCGCGCCAGTCTGTCACGGATCGCACGCAGGAAACCGCGCGGCGGCAGGGCCGACTTCGCCAGCGCTTCGATCGTCGCGAGCGGCCGCGCGCGCTTGGCTGCCGCAATCTCCTCGCGCTTGTAAGTCTCGATCTTGCTCAGGATGTCGGACATGTCAGGCGCTCCCGCGGTCAGCCGTTGGAAACCGCGATCAAATGCTTGAGTTTTGCAGCCGCAGCACCGCCGTCGAGCGATTTGGCGCCGATCGCCACGCCTTCCTTCAAATCCCTGGCGCGGCCGGCCACGATCAGCGCCGCTGCGGCGTTCAGCAGCGCCACATCGCGATAGGCGCTGGGCTTGCCGTTGAGCACGCTTTGCAGCGCGACAGCGTTGGCGTCGGCGTCGCCGCCCTTCAGGGCTTCGCCGGCGACGCGGGCGAGCCCGGCGTCTTCCGGCGTCACGTCGAAGGTGCGGATCGTGCCGTTCTCCAGACTCGCGACAAAACTCGGGCCGGTGAGGGTGATCTCGTCGAGCCCGTCGGAGCCGTGGACGACCCAGACGGAATCCGAGCCGAGATTCTTCAGCACCTGCGCCAGCGGCTGCACCCAGTGTCGCGAGAACACCCCGACCATCTGCCGCTTGACGCCGGCCGGGTTGGAAAGCGGGCCGAGCAAATTGAAGATCGTGCGCGTGGCGAGTTCGACCCGGGTCGGGCCGACGTTCTTCATCGCGGGATGATGCGCGGGCGCGAACATGAAACCGATGCCGGCTTCCTGCACGCAGCGGCCAACCTGGTCGGGCGCAAGATCGATCCTGACCCCGAGCGAGGCCAATACGTCGGCTGCCCCCGAGCGCGACGACAGCGCGCGGTTGCCGTGCTTGGCGACGGGCACGCCGGCGCCCGCGACAATGAAGGAGGCACAGGTCGACACATTGACTGAACCGGAGCCGTCACCGCCGGTGCCGACCACATCCACGGCATCCGCCGGCGCCTTGACCCGCAGCATCTTGCTGCGCATCGCCGACACCGCGCCGGTGATCTCATCGACCGTCTCGCCGCGCACCCGCAGCGCCATCAGCAATCCGCCCATCTGCGAGGGTGTCGCCTCGCCGGACATCATGCTGTCGAAGGCGGAAGCGGCTTCCTCGCGCGACAGCGTCGCGCCGGTGGCGACTTTTCCGATGATAGATTTTAGGTCGTCCATCGCTTTGCCTTCAGGATAGGGACGTCTGGTTGTTGAGCATGACCTCTACAGGAAACCGGTGCCCATTTTTCCGGATCATGCTCAGTTGTTTGCGCCCGTCACCTGTGCGAAGGCCGCTTGGTTGATCGTCGTGCCGATCTCGGACTCGATCTTCGTGACGTATTGCGCGACCTGTTCGTCGGTGAGGCCACGCAGCAGCGTCTCCTTGAGTTTCTTGACCTCGTCCGAAGCGACGTCGGACGAGGGCACGTTGACATCCGTGACGCGGTACACGATCCATTCGCTGCCGCCGGCGCCGGATGTCTGTCCAGCGCCGTCCTTGACCGTGCGAAATGCTGCGGTGATCAGACCTGAGGGTACGCCTGATAGAGAGGCGTCGCGCCGAAAACCGGTGGCGGTTTCGACCTTCGAGCCAACCGACGCGGCTTCGCCGGCCAAGGTGCCGCCTGTCTCCAGCTTGCCGACCATTTCGGTCGCCTTCGCGCGCAGCTTGGTCGAGATCTGGTCTTCACGCCACTTGGTTTCGACCTGGGCGCGGACTTCGTCGAGATTGCGTTCACGCGACGGCGTGACGCCGAGTAAGTCGTACCAGACATAGCCGCCGGCAAACTGGATCGGATCGTTGTCGACGCCGATGTTGCTTGTGAAGGCCTGCGAGACCACATCGAGCCCGCGCGGGATATTGCCGGCCGGCTGGCCGTCGGGGGTACGGCCCGAGCGGTCGACGGCCTCGATCGTCACGGCCGTCAATCCGAGCTTCTGGGCGGCTTCGACCACGCTGGCGCCGCCGCCACGCTCGTCTTCCATCTTGTTGTGGAGTTCCGCGACTTTGCTGCGCGCCCGCTCGGTGGCAATTTCCTTTTTGACCTGGCCTGCGACGCTTTCATAGGACGGCGTCACGCCCGGCTCGATCTTGCCGATCTTGACCAGCGCCACGCCGAAGCGGCCTTGCACCGGCTGGCTCACCTCGCCGGAGGGCAGCGCGAACGCCGCGTCCGCAATCGCCGGATCGATGATCGCAGATTTCGCGATCAGGCCGAGGTCGACGTCGGTGAGATTGAGGCCACGTTCCTTGGCGACGTCGTCGAACGAGGTTCCCGACGTGATACGGCTGCGCGCGGCGAGGGCCTCTTCCGCGTTCGGAAACACCATCTGCTGCACTTCGCGCTTCTCGGGCGTACCGATCCGGTCACGGCGCTGCTCGAATACCTTCCTGGCATCCTCGTCGGAGACTTCGGACCATTTGCCGACTTCCTCGGGATTGACCACGACGAATGACAGTTTGCGATATTCGGGCGCGCGGAACTGGGTCTTGTGGTCGTCGAAATAGGCGGCCAGCGTCTCCGGCGAGGGTGTCTCGATGGTGCCGGCCTGCGCGGCATCAAGCTTGATGTACTCGACCGAGCGCTGCTCGTTCTGAAAGCGGGTGAGGGCATCGATCAACAGTTTTGGCGGCTCGAGCCCGGCCGAGATGGTGCCGGCGATCTGGCGACGCAAGCCGACGCGCCGCTGTTCGGCGAGGTAGCGCTGCTCGGTGTAACCGTATTGGCGGATCGTGGCCTGGAAACGCGCCGGATCGAAATTGCCGCCCAGTCCCTTGAAACTGGGATCGTTGTAGATGATGCGCATCACCTCGGCATCGGACTGGCCGAGCCCCATGCGCCGGGCGTCCTCGTCGAGGGCGGCTTCAGCGATGGTCTGCTGCAGCACCTGGCGATCAAGCCCGAACGCGCGGGCCTGCTCCATGGTCAGGGGACGGCCGAACTGGCGGCCGAGCTGCTGCAGCTTGTCGGTGTAGATCTGGCGGAATTGTTCGGTCGAGATCTCGGTCTTGCCGATCTTGGCCAGCGTCGACTGCCCAAAGCCCTTGAAGATGTCGGCGATGCCCCAGACAGCAAAACTGAGAATCAGCACGCCCATCACGACGCTCATGATGGCCTTGCCGAGCCAGTTTGATGAGGCTTTGCGTATTCCTCGAAGCATGGGTCCAACTTGTTTTGTAGGAGGGGAACCGGGTCATACCCAAGGCGGTTTCCGATTGGAACACCGCAACAGGGCGTCTACCCGAGTTGATATCGCATCATAAAGTGGCAGCCGCCCCCTCGCAACCTCGGTTGCGGGCTCCGTAACCTCGGGGGCGGGACCAATTGAAGCGGTTAACGGCTCAGAGATCACTTGAACCGGTATCTGGAACTGGTGACGCGCCTCTGCTAGCGGATGAGGAGCCCATATTCGAGAGAAAATCGACATGCCCGACGCCATTCGGCACCTGATCGCCGGCAACTGGAAAATGAACGGTCTCAAGTCCTCGCTGGCCGAATTTGAAGCGATGCGCGAAGGCGCCGCGGCGGTGGCCGCCAGGGCCGATCTGCTGGTCTGCCCGCCGGCGACCTTGATCGCGGGTTTTGCGGACAGGGCGAAGGGCTCGAAACTAGTCGTCGGCGCCCAGGATTGCCATCCCAAGGCCTCGGGCGCCCATACCGGCGACCTTTCGGCCGAAATGCTGGCCGATGCCGGCGCCAGCGCCATCATTGTCGGTCATTCCGAGCGGCGCGCCGACCATGGCGAGAGTGATGCGCTGGTGCGGCAAAAGGCCGAAGCCGCCTGGCGGGCGGGGCTCACGGCCATCGTCTGCATCGGCGAGACCCAGGCCCAGCGCGATGCCGGGCAGACGCTGGAGATCTGCGGCGGCCAGCTTGCTGGATCGCTTCCGGATGGCTCGACCTCAGCCAATCTGATCGTGGCCTATGAGCCGGTCTGGGCGATCGGCACCGGGCTGACCCCGACGGTCAAAGATGTCGAGCAAGTTCATAAGTTTATCCGCGGTGTCCTCACCGACCGATTTAAGGCCGAGGGGGAAAAGATCCGGATTCTCTATGGCGGTTCGGTCAAGCCGTCGAATGCAGCCGAACTGATGGCGGTCGCCAATGTGAACGGTGCGCTGGTCGGCGGCGCCAGCCTGAAGGCGGCCGATTTCCTCGCGATCGCGGCAGGTTGCTAGGCTTAAGCCGACGCGGTGCCCTGCAGCCGTTTCCAGTAGAACATCGTGCCGGTCAGCCCGCCGTGGGGCCGGTACGCGTAGTCCGGAATGACGCCGGACAGCTTGAAGCCAACGCGCTCGTACAATCCGGACGCGCCTTCGTCGACGGCGGTGTCGAGCACCAATAGCCAGCGCCCGCGCGCGATCGCCGCGCGTTCGGCTGCATGCAACAGCGCCTTCGCCACGCCGCGGCCGCGATGGCTGATCCGCGTCATCATCTTCGCAATCTCGGCGCGGTGCGGTTGGTTGGGCGCAAGGTCGAGATCAAGCGTTACGGTGCCGATCAGTTGATCGCCGTCGAAGGCGCCGAGCACGATCCGCTCGCCGCGGGCCGCCGCAGTCAGCGATTTCTCCCAGAAGGCGTTTGCGTCCGCCGGCGGCAGCGGGTGCATGAAACTGACCGAGCCACCGTTTGCCACGGCTTCGATCAGCATCTCGCTGAGCGTTGCGCGCGTATCGGGCGACGGGCTCAAGGGTTTGATTTCGATATCCGCCATGTCGTTCAGCCTCGGTTATTGGCGGCACGCGCTGCGCGCGCCTGCTTGATCGCTACAATCCGTTCGACATCCTCGATTTGCAGATGACGGCCGCGTTCCAGAATTTCCAGCGTGTACTCTTCGTAGGTGAGCCCGAGCCGTTCGGCTTTTTGAATGCGAAAGGCTGTTATGCCGGGTGAGGGGTTGCGCCAGGCCCTGCGGTGCGCGGCTTTCCAGTAAAAATAATTTCCGATGCCGTCGTCACCCCATTCCGGCCGGTGCACTTCCTCGAGCGGTGGGCCGCCATTGTGACCGGCCGCAATCGTGTTGTCGGAATTTGCCGGTTCGATCACGGAGGTTTTGAGCGCGATCTCCGACATCGTGGCTAGTTCCGGGCCAGCGCCACGATATAGGTGCAGGGCGCCGCGCTCTCGTTGGCAAAAGTCACCTCTGAAGGTGGTCCGAAGCCGAGGCAGTCACCGGTGGCGAGATGATGCCGTTCGCCGGCCTCGATGATCACGAGCGCCCCCGCCTGTACCCAGAGCACCTGACGGATATGCGCGTAGGACGACGCCGGCAGCGTCACCCGTTGTCGTGCCGGCAATTCGACGCGAATGATTTCGATCGGATGATCGGGGCGGTTGAACACCTGTGTGCGCAGG
>JBOHIT010000681.1:0-5565 GCA_050726155.1 Bradyrhizobium sp. | reverse complement strand
GTGATGCTGCTGGCGCGCCCGGAGGGCGCAGGCCCCGGCACGCGCGGCGTCGGGCTGTTCTTGATGCCGCGGCGGCTCGAGGATGGATCGCAAAATCACTACCGGATCGTTCGGCTGAAGGACAAGCTCGGCACCCGATCGATGGCCTCGGGCGAGATCAAACTGGAGGGCGCCATAGCGTATGCCGTCGGCAAACTCGATCGCGGCTTTGTGCAGATGGCCGAGATGGTGAACTCCTCGCGGCTCTCCAACGGCGTCAAATCCACCGCGCTGATGCGTCGTGCGTATCATGACGCGATGACAGTGGCGCGAAATCGCGTGGTGTTCGGCCAGCGCATCGTCGACCTGCCGCTGGGGCGACGGCAATTGATGAAGATCATGCTGCCGACCGAACAGGCGCTGTCGATGAGCTTTCTCACCGCTGACGCGCTCGACCGCGCCGAGGCCGGCAGCCAGGACGCCGCGGCGCTGCTGCGCATCCTGACCCCGACCTTGAAATTCCGCGCCACCCGCGATGCCCGCAAGGTCTGCGGCGATGCGTTGGAGATGCGCGGCGGCATCGGCTACATCGAGGAATTCGCCACCGCGCGGCTGTTGCGCGACGCGCATCTCGGCTCGATCTGGGAAGGCACCGGCAATATCGTCGCCATCGATGCGCTGAAACGCGCGGTCGGCCGCCATGGTGCGGATGCGGCGCTTGCGGCTGATCTGCACGCCCGCCTCGACGACAGCGCCAATGTACCGCAGGCCTGGCGCAATCGCCTGCGCGACTTGACCGACCGTGCGATTGCCTTTGCCCGCGAGGTCGCCAGCAAATCGGACAATGAGGGCGATGCGCGGCGCGCCACCAGTTTGCTTTATCACGTCGCAAGTGCCGTCGCGCTGGCATGGGAAGGCGGACGCATCCATGAAATGCGCGGCGACGCCAGGCGGCTGTTGCTGTCGCGCATGGTGATCGATCACCGGGTTGCGGCGCCAGATCCGTTCCGCTTGGCGGAAAATGCCACGCAGCGCGCCATCACGGAGCATCTGCTCGGCGAACGCGCGGTCGGGATGGCCGAGGTTGGCGAATTGCTCACCGCAGCGTAGGCTGCCGTCCACGCTCAAGTTCAAGAATAACAATCAAGGGAGTCCAAGATGAAGGCCGCCGTCCTGCATGAAGTCAACCAGCCGCTCGTGATCGAGGATGTCAGCGTGCCGAATCCCGGCCCGCGCGAAGTCCTGATCCGTACGCGCGTTGCCGGCCTCTGTCATTCCGACCTGCATTTCATGGAGGGGCTCTATCCGCATCCGCTGCCCGCGGTGCTCGGTCATGAATCGGCCGGCGTGGTCGAAAAGGTCGGCTCCGACGTCACCTATGTGCAGCCCGGCGATCACGTCGTGACGTGCCTGTCGGTGTTTTGCGGTACCTGCGACAATTGCACCACCGGCCGTACCGTGCTCTGCACCGACACGACGGTAAAAATGCTGCCGGGCGCATCCAACCGGCTGTCCTGGGCGCGCTCCGAGAAGCTCAATCAGTTCCTCAATCTGTCGTCGTTCGCCGAGCAGATGCTGGTGCACGAAAATGCCATCGTCAAAATCCGCAAGGATATGCCGCTCGAACTGGCGGCGCTGATCGGCTGCGGCGTCATCACCGGCTACGGCGCTGTCGTCAACACCGCCAAAGTCACCGCCGGCGAGACCGTCGCGGTAATCGGCTGCGGCGGCGTCGGCATGGCCGCGATCAATGGCGCCGCGATCGCCGGCGCCGGACGCATCATCGCCATCGATACCAATCCGGCCAAGCTGCAACTGGCCACCAAGCTGGGCGCGACCGACATCGTCGATCCCCGCAATGGCGACGTGGTGCAGCAGGTGCGCGAACTCACCAAGGGCGGCGTCAACCATTCATTCGAAGTGCTGGGCCGCAAGGAAACCGCGGAACAGTCGTTTGCGATGCTGGCCGCCGGCGGCACCGCCACCATCGTCGGCATGATCCCGTTCGGGCAGAAGATCGAGTTGCACGGCTTCGACTTTCTGCGCGAACGCCGGATCCAGGGCTCGTCGATGGGCTCCAACCATTTCCGCGTCGACATGCCTCGCCTGGTCGAATTCTACATGCGCGGCAAACTGCATCTGGAAGACTGGATCTCGGCCAAGCTGAAACTGTCCGAAATCAACGACGGCTTTGCTGCGATGAAGGCCGGCAAGACCGTGCGCAGCGTGATCATGTTCGATGCGTGATCCTATCCCTCCCCCCGCGCTTGCGCGGTGGGGAGGGTGGCGCATCGTGAGCGAAGCGAACGATGTGTCGGGTGGGGGGTCTATCCGCGGACACGACTCGTGGATAGACCCCCCACCCCGTCCTCCGCTTCGCTACGGCCGACCCTCCCCACCGCAAGTGCGGGGGGAGGGGTTAAGCAAGCGCTGCAGCTGATTCACCGCGACACGTGCGCGGACACCGCAAGCCATTTCCCGTTCTGCTTCGCCCAGCAATCGGTGTAGCGGCCATGGGCGTCCTGCCCATCCGCCGTCGTATAACGTGTCGCCGCGTGGATGATGGCGAAATCGCCGAGAATGCGGATCTTGACGTCTTCGGCCCGCAGGTTCCGGATCGTTACCGGCACGGCGGTTTGCTTGAGAAACGCCGCGCGGTCGATCAGCGACTTGTCGGGATTGGAGCAATAGAAGTCCGCCGCCAGAATTTCGTCGAAGCGCTTGACGTCGCAATTCTGCACCGACGCGATATAGTCGCGGTTCAGCGCGGTGAGTTCCTCGATGTCGTTGCTCATGGGTTTTCTCGTCCTTCCTCCGTCATTGCCTGCAACAAACGCAAAGCGTTTGTGCAAGGGAGCGAAGCGACGAAGCAATCCATTCTTTCTTTCGGCGGTGAGATGGATTGCTTCGCTTCGCTCGCAATGACGGTGCCTACTACACGTCGTATTGGCAATTACGTCGCGGGTAAGTTTTTAGGCTCAATCGTCAAACATCGGCGGCGGTTTGAAGCCGCCGAATTCGCGCTCGATCAGCTCGGCGAGTTTCAGCGGCGTGCGGTCTTCCAGCCAGGGACCGACGATCTGCACGCCGACCGGCAATCCGTCCGGCGCGAAGCCGGTCGGGATCGCGGTGGAGGGCAGGCCGGGCAGGGTGGCGATGCCGGGCCAGGCCAGTTGATCCGGGTAGACGTAATCCTTGCCGTCGACCTTGATGCGGCGCTGCTCCTGGTCGGGCGAATGATCGTGCGGATAGGCCGGTGTCGGCATGATCGGGCAGATCACAACGTCAAAAGTCTTGAACAACTCGCGCCACTGCGCGCGCAGTCGTGTGCGCCCGCCGTCCGCCATCAACCAGTCGCGATGGCTGAGCGCGATGCCGCGCAGGCGTTCGGCGCGAAGGCTGATGTCGTCGGCCGGCAGTGACGCCGCCGCGGCCTGCGCGCCGGCATAGATCTCGGGCGCAAAGGATCCGGCCAGGAACGACATCAGCATCCGCATATAGAGCCGGGATGAGGCGGCGAAATCGGGCAACAGCCGGCTTTGGCGCTCGATCTTGACACCGGCCCTGGCGAGGTTTGCCGCCAGTGTTTCCAGCGTTCCGCGCACGGCCTTGTCGGTCGGCATGACAGGATCGGTGTCGATCAGCAGAACGCGAAAGTTCTTCATCTCGGTGTGGCGTGAAGCCGGCAGCGCGAGCTTGTAAGCCTTGCCGGCTTCCAGCGGGTCGGGGCCGGCGATCGCGTCGAGCAACAGCGAGAGGTCGGCAGCACCCCGCGCCATCGGCCCGATCACGGAAAGATCGCGATTGGACGGCAGCGGCGGCAGCGGCGGCGCGATGTGGCCACGCATGGCCACGAGCTCGAAGGTCGGCTTGTGCGCATAGACGCCGCAGTGAAACGCCGGCACCCGCAGCGAGCCGCCGATGTCGGAGCCAAGCGACAGCGCGCCATAGCCGGCCGCCAGCGCCGCCGACGAGCCGCCATCCAGCCGCAGCACACCGGCGTCGTCGTCACCCATGGCACCGACACCCTGTCCTACGGCGCCACCGCGCTGGCCTTCGCGCTGTGTGATGTGCAGATTCCCGTCGTCGTGGTCGCCAGCAACCGGCCGCTCGACCATCCGGATGCCAACGGGCACAGTAACTTTCGTGACGCACTGGACGTCATCGCGACGGCCCGCGGCGGCGGTGTCTTCGTCACCTTCCGCAATCCCGACGGCCGCCGGTTGGTGCACGTCGGTGCGCGGGTGCAGCCGTCGACACCGATCCGGCACGAGGTGCACAGCGACGGGGAGGTCGACATGGCAGCCGGCACCGCGGCGCTGCCCCGCCGCGAGCGTCCGCCCTGGCCGGCCGGACCGGTTCGCTTCGGGGCGCGGGTGCTGTTCCTGCGCCCCTATCCGGGTCTGGACTATCACGCGGTCGATCCCAGCGGCTACGACGCCGTCGTGCACGAGACCTACCACTCCGGGACCGCATGCTCGGTGGACCCGGCCGGGCCCACCGACGTCACCGAGTTCGCGCGACGCTGCCGGGCGGCCGGGGTGCCGATCTTCCTCGGGCCCGTCCCGGATGACGTCACCGCGTATGAATCGGTGACCGGGTTCGGCGCGGCCGGCCTGATCCCGTTCAGCGGCATGCGGGCCGAAACCGCTTACGTGAAAGTCTCTTTGGGCACCGGTATGGGTCTGGCGGGGGAAGCGCTCACCGATTTCGTGTGCCGCCGGGAGATCGCGGGGGAGTTCGTCCGCTGAGGTGGGCGTTTCCGTCGCCGGGACGGAACGAATAGTGTCGATCCGTGCCCTCCTCCGACGGAAACACCGCGTCCGACTGGGTGGCTACTGGGTCGGTGACCGTGCGGGTACCGGGCAAGGTCAACCTCTACCTCGGCGTCGGCGATCTGCGCGATGACCGCTACCACGAGCTGACCACGCTTTTTCACGCCGTGTCGCTGTTCGACGAAGTGACGGTGCGCAACGCCGACCTGCTGTCGCTGGAGATGACCGGTGAAGGGGTAGCCGGGCTGCCGACCGACAACCGCAACCTGGCGTGGCGGGCGGCCGAACTGATGGCCGATCACGTCGGCCGGGCACCCGATGTGGCCATCTCGATCGCGAAATCCATCCCGGTGGCCGGCGGGATGGCCGGTGGCAGCGCCGACGCGGCCGCCGTGCTGGTCGCGATGAACACGTTGTGGGAGCTCGGGGTGGCCCGGCGTGATCTACACACGCTGGCCGCCAAGCTGGGCAGCGACGTGCCCTTCGCGCTGCACGGCGGGACGGCGCTGGGCACCGGGCGCGGTGAGCAATTGGCCACGGTGCTGGCCCGCAGCTCCTTCCACTGGGTGCTCGCCTTTGCCGAGAAGGGTCTGTCGACGCCCGCGGTGTTCGGTGAGATCGACCGGTTGCGGGCGGCGCAGGACCGCGACGCCCCGCCGCGTCTGGACGATGTCGAGCCGGTGCTGGCGGCATTGTCGACCGGAGATCCCGGTGAGCTCGCGGCGCTGCTGGGCAACGATCTGCAGCCGGCGGCGCTGAGCCTGCGCCCGGATCTGCGCCGCACCCTGCGCGCAGGCACCGAGGCCGGGGC
>JBOHIT010000680.1:0-7058 GCA_050726155.1 Bradyrhizobium sp. | reverse complement strand
CGATCGCGGTGTCCGCGCTGGCGCTGGCCAACCAGAGCCGGCAGAGCGTGCTCCAGCTGCTCCGCTAAGTTCGGCAGCGACCTCAACGATCAAGGCGGCGGGGGAAACCCCGCCGTCTTTCTTTTGGCCGTGAGAACAGCAAGAGCGTCAAAGCCAAAAATTTTCGCACCGATCTTAATTCCATCAGAACCCACACCGGGCATGGTGGTGAAAATATGGATTTTCGACGGACCGCTGACACAATCGGTAACTGTTGCTAACCATATTTAAAGGCACGACCTGTATGAAAGTTGAGCAGTTCTTACCGTCACGCGGTCCTGCCAACCGCTCCCACCGAGGTTCTTGAATGTCCAATGCAGCCCAGGCCTACGCTCGCACGTCGCATGCGACGTCGTCTCCTCGCGAAATCGAAGCGCAGGCGCTGCTGAAGGCCGCACGACAGCTCCAGGAAGTCCAGGCCAACTGGGCCGGTCCTGGCCAGGCGATGGAGAACGCGCTGCTGTTCAATCGCCGGCTCTGGTCGATTTTCATGAGTGCGGCCCAGGCCGAAGAGAATCAACAGCCGATCGAAATCCGTCAGAACATCGCCAATATCGGTGTGTTCGTGATGAAGCAGACGGTCGATATGCAGTTGAATCCGGATCCGGCCAAGTTGAAGTCGTTGATCGATATCAACTGCAACCTGGCCGCCGGCCTGGCAGGACGCGCCTGACGGCGTTCGGAGAGGTCCCATGGCCGACGTCCTGAGCATTCTGTCAGCCAACTACAAGACCGTCGGGCTGACCAACCCGTCCAAGACCCCGTACTTCGCGGTCGATCCTGCCAATTACGAGGGCGACTGGACCGGAAAATATCCGGACAACAAGACGTTCAAAATCTCGATCTCGAACGTCACCGGCTTTCGCGCCAAGGTGCATTACCAGAGCGGCGGCACCAACAAATACCAGGAAGTGCTGATCAAGGATAATTCGTTTCGGGTCGGCGACGCCAAGTTCACGCTGATGAGCAACGGCAAAGCGGAGATCAAGAACGTTGTCACCGATCCCGCCAGCGGAGCGACCTATCTGGACAAGGCCTACGCGACCCACGAAACCTGATTAGCGGGTCTTGCGGATTCAAGCCCGCCGGTCGGTCGCGCGCAGACGCTGCGGCGCGTCCTTGGAGAGGTCGAGCGCGTGGAAATAAGCGCGGCGGCGCAGCACCGCTTCTTCCGGGAACTGCTTCACCACCTGGCTCGTCCTGTCATCGATGACCTGATAGACGACCGCTCGCGCGTCGCGATCGATCACCACCTGGTTCGACACCGAAGCATTCGAAATCGAAATTTGAACCGCAGCGGAATCGCTGGCGCGCACGCTCGCATCCGACGCGACGACGCTCTGGCTCGCCGGCAATTCGGTCGCGACCGCATGATGCGCCGCTTCGCTGATCGGTTGAACGATCGGCGCGGCAACCGGTGCCCCCACCGGTTTGATGTTGAAATCTGTACTCATGGCAGCCTCCGGGCTTCCTTCGAGTCAAATCCCAACCCCTCTCAAACCGCAATATAGCTTCGCACCTCTCAATACGGTGTTAGGGAACGCGCTGAATCCCGTGCAACTACGGGCATGCCAATTTGGCGAAAATTGTAGGGGTTGCGGAGGACGCGAGCCTGGGTTCGCACGGGCCTGAACCAAGCTCGCCTGAACCTGGCTCGCTAGAGCGAGCGGCTGACCGCGAGCGGCGTCATGTTCCGCGGCCCGGGCGCGGCGCGCTGGCCGCTCGCCGTGTAGGTATTGGGGATGTTGCGGCGCTGCATCTCGGTGTTGACGCCGCGCACGATGCCCTCCGACACCGCGTGCGCGGTCGCGAGCACGGTGAGGTTGATCTGCAGCATGGCGCGGAACGTGTCGTGATGGCGGCGCAGCGTGGTCAGCAATTCAGGCGATACCTGCGCCAGATATTTTTGCGAGGTCTTCAGGCGTTCGACCGTTACCATGTAGCGGCGCGACAGCTCGCCTTTCTGGGCTTCAAGCGCCATCGCCTCGCGCACCTTGCCGGCACGAACCAGTTCGGTTTCGCATTCGATGACGCCGAGCAGGCCGCTCATCACGTCCATCAATTCTTCGGCGAGCTTGCGGGCGTCGGCCGGTGAGGAAATTGCGGGAGCCGGTGCGGTGGCGGGTGTAGCTTGCTGACGCTGATTCATGGCGGGTTCCCTCATGTCAGCCGGCGCGATTGGCTTGTTGCAGGATCAGGGTGCGGAAGACGTCGTTGGAGATTCCGACGCCGCCGGACCTGGCGAACGATTTCGAATATTCATCCGTCAGCATCGAGCGCCAGACGCCGGTGCCGGTCGTGTCGCCGAACGGGCCGTCGCCTTTGACGCCGGTGGTCATCTGCGAAAACATCGAATTCAGGAACAGCGCCTCGAAGTCCTGCGCCTTGGCGCGGGTCTTCTTCTGCGCTTCGGGCGAAACCTTGGTCAGCGCGTCGGCGAGCTGCGGATCGTAGCGGCCGTTGATCAGCGAGGATTTCGGGTACGCAGGCGCAATGCCGCTCAAATTGCTTTGCATCACATCACCTCGATATCGGCCTGGATCGCGCCGGCGGCCTTGATCGCCTGCAGGATGCCGATCAGGTCGCGCGGGCCGATGCCGAGGCCGTTGAGGCCGTCGACGAGTTGTTGCAGCGAGACGCCGTCTTTGACCACGGCGAATTTCTTGCCGTCTTCGGCGACGCTGACGCTCGAGCGTGGCGTCACCACGGTACGGCCGCGCGACAGCGGATTGGGCTGGCTGACCTGCGGGCTTTCCGAGATCGTCACGGTGAGATTGCCTTGCGCGACCGCAACGGTGGCGACGCGGACGTCGCGGCCCATCACGATGATGCCGGATCGTTCGTCGATCACGATCTTGGCGGTGAGATCCGGCTCGACCTGCAACTGCTCGATCTCGGTCAGGAAGGCGACGACATTGCCCTTGAATTCGGCGGGGATCGCCAGCTGCACCGTCGAGGGATCGATCGGCTCGGCGGTCTTGACGCCGAGGAAATCATTGACAGCCGCGGCGATGCGCTTGGCCGTGGTGAAGTCGGCGTTACGCAACGCCAGCCGCACATTGGGCAGACGATTGAGCGCGAATTCGATCTCGCGTTCGATGATGGCGCCGTTGGGGATGCGGCCGTTGGTCGGTACGCCGCGCGTAACGCTGGCAGCGGCCCCTTCGGCCGCGAAACCGCCGATGGCGAGCGAGCCTTGTGCAACCGCGTAGACATTGCCGTCGGCGCCGAGCAGGGGGGTGACCAGCAGGGTGCCGCCGGTCAGGTTCTTGGCGTCGCCAAGCGCTGACACCGTGACATCCATCCGCGTGCCCTGGGTGCCGAACGCGGGCAGGTTGCCGGTGACCATCACGGCGGCGACGTTGCCGGTGCGGATGGTGGCGCCGCGGATGTTGACGCCCATGCGCTCCAGCATCGCCTGCAGCGATTGCTTGGTGAAGGGGATGTTGTTCAGCGTGTCGCCGGTGCCGTTGAGGCCGACGACGAGGCCGTAGCCGATCAGCTGGTTCTGGCGCACGCCTTCGATGTTGGCGAGGTCCTTGATCCGCGAGGTCGCGCCTGCGGACATGGCCGACAACGTCAGCGCCAGTAGCGCTGCGCAGGCCACCCAAATCACTCTCGCCGTCCGGATGCCGGGCATCCCAATGCTCCCCTTGAAGTCTTCCCGGACGCCGCGCCACTCCCATGACGGTAGTCCGCGATTAACTATGCGAGCCTCGTGCCACGCCGAATCGGTGGTCTAGTCTGTTGAAAAAGCTATGCTTTATCTGGTGGCGCGTACTGCAGCCGATCTCGCGGCAGCGGCGAAACTGCCGCGCAGCGGCAGATTTTGCCGGGTCGTTTACGCGGCATTAACCATAAAACGGTGAAGCTCCGTGCTATCGACCGGCGAGATCACCACGATGCGCATCTACGGACCCAACGGCACCACGCTTGGATCGCCCGCCAGCAGCGCGCGGCGAACCAGCTCGACCGGCTTTTCGCTGCCGGATACGCCGGCCACGCCGGAAGAGACCCGCTCCGCAGCCCCGCCGAAAGCCGCCGGCAACATCGACGCCTTGCTCGCGATGCAGGGCGTCGAGGATCCGACCGACCGCCGCAAGCGGTCGGTGGCGCGCGGACGCGGTGCGCTCGACGTGCTCGACGATCTCAAGCTCGGGCTGCTGTCCGGTAATCTCGATACCGCCACCATGACCCGCCTGCGCGATGCCGCCGCCAATTTGAAATCCTCCTCCGGCGATCCCGGCCTCGATGCCGTGCTGGCCGAGATCGAGCTCCGGGTTGAAGTCGAACTGGCCAAAGCTGGGCAGTTCTAAGCCGCCATCGAATTGCGTTGCGCATCGTAGCGGCGCTGCGCGCTCAGCACGTCTTTCAGATTGCTTTCGGCCCAGTCGCGCAAGGCGTCGACGGCGGTCGACAGCGTCGTCCCCAGCGGCGTGATCGAATATTCCACCGTCACCGGCACGGTCGCGATGACGCGACGCTTGATCAATCCGTCGCGCTCCAGGCTCTTCAACACCTGCGACAGCATCTTCTGCGAGATGCCCTCGATGGCGCGACGCAGCGCGTTGAAGCGCATCGGCTCGTCGCGCACCAGGAGCAGGATCAGCACCGCCCATTTGTCGCCGACGCGATCGAGAATCTGGCGCGTCGGGCAATTGGCGGCGTAAGCGTTCGGTTTCATGTTCTGGGCTTTCACGGCGGTTACTCCGGCGTAATCAGGTGAGTTCAAAGTGCTCTCTTAACACTCACACTCTTTGCGATATCTAGTCACCATTGGATACCATGTTCATCCCATCGCAAGGAGACAAAGATGAAGATCGCCGTCGTCGGCGCGTCCGGCAATGCCGGCTCGCGCATCGTCACCGAACTGGCCGGCCGCGGCCACACCGTCACCGCCGTTGCCCGTCACCCCGAGAAGATCGCCGGCCAGCCCAACGTCACGGCGAGGCAGGGCGACGTGCTCGACCAGGCCGGCCTGGCTCGGCTGTTTGCCGGCCATGACGTCGCGATCAGCTCGGTGCATTTCCTCGACAGCGATCCGGTCCGGCTGATCGGCGCGGCCCGTGATTCGAAGGTCGGTCGCTATCTGGTGGTCGGCGGGGCCGGCAGCCTCGAGGTGGCGCCGGGCGTCCGGCTGGTCACGACGCCGAATTTTCCCGTGGTATACAAGCCCGAGGCCGAGAAGGGCGGGGCCTTTCTCGACCTGTTGCGGCAGGAAAAGGAACTGAACTGGACCGTCCTGTCGCCCTCGGCCCTGTTCACGGCCGGCGAGCGAACCGGCAAGTTCCGGCTCGGGATCGACCAGCTTTTGACCGGTTCGGACGGCAAAAGCTGGATTTCCTTCGAGGACTTCGCAGTTGCACTCGCCGACGAAATCGAGCGTCCGGCCCATATTCGGCAGCGTTTTACGGTCGGCTACTGACCGGGCAGGCCGCCCCGATAGCTTTGCCTGTGCAAGGTCTTGGGGCGGCCCCTGCTTTGGGGACGGCCGATATTGTCTGTCACAACCCGCCGCTATATAAGGCGCGCGCGGACGGACGATTTTCCGTTCCGCCTTGCACGCGATGGGCTGGCCTTGGAAAAGTTGAAGAATTATCGACCCTCCGAAAAAGAGCCTTTCATGAACGACCGCCAGCGCGATTATTTTCGCGCCAAGCTGCTGGCGTGGAAGGACGAAATCCTGAGGGAATCGAAGATTACCCTGCAGACTCTGCAGGAAGAGAACGTCAATCATCCCGATCTGGCTGATCGCGCCTCTTCCGAAACCGACCGCGCCATCGAACTGCGCGCCCGCGACCGCCAGCGTAAGTTGATCTCCAAGATCGACGCCGCGCTGCAGCGTATCGAGGACAACACCTACGGCTATTGCGAGGAGACCGGCGAGCCGATCTCGTTGAAGCGGCTGGAAGCCCGCCCGATCGCAACCCTGTCGGTGGAAGCGCAGGAACGTCACGAGAAGCGCGAGAAGGTTTACCGCGACGAGTAGAGTAATGTCCGGCGCCCGACCGCCACGTGCGGTCGGCACTGCCGGTCTGTAACGAGAGAGCTGCCGCCGATGGACAAAATTCTCGCGGCCGCCAAGAGCATCGCCAGCGCCCGCCGCGGCCGTTCGCCGCTGGCCGCGCTTTCGGCGGAACTCGTGCCGCAGGACGAGACCGAAGGCTACAAGGTTCAGCGCGCGGTGCACGATTTGCTGTTGCCGCAGGCAGGCCCCCTGGTCGGCTACAAGATCGGCTGCACCAGCGCGGTGATGCAGCAATATCTCGACATTCCCCATCCCTGCGGCGGCGGCGTGTTCGCCAAGGGCGTTTATCAGTCCGGCGCCAAGTTGCGTTTCAAGGACTACGTCCGGGTCGGCGTCGAATGCGAAATCGCGGTGCGGCTCGCGCGCAATCTGCAACCGTCGGAAGCGCCGTTCACTGCCGAATGGATGATGGAGGCGATCGAGGCCTATCACCCCGCAATCGAGATCGTCGACGACCGCTACGTCAAATGGGAAACGATGGGCGCGCCGACGCTGGTCGCCGATGATTTCTTTGCCGCCGGCTGCGTGCTCGGTGAGGCAATACCGCGCACCATGGCTCCTGACCTGCTCAAGGTGGTGGGACGCGCGATCATCAACGGCACTGAAGTGGGGCGCGGCACCGGCGCCGACGTGCTCGGACATCCGCACAATGCGCTGGCCTGGCTCGCCAATCATCTGGCTGCGGAGGGCAAGGGTTTGCACGCCGGGCAGATCGTGCTCACCGGCAGCCTGGTCAAGACCGTGTGGCTCAACGCCGGCGACAGCGTGGTGATGGAGCTCGACGGGCTCGGCACGGTGTCGGCGATCTTTCAAAGCTGAGGAATCATGCACGGGCAGGAGAGCGTTCCCTCGATCCTCGAGGCCGATGCGCGCGGTGAAATCGCCGAGGTCTATGCGGATATCCGCAAGGTGCTCGGCACCAGCGTCGTCAACCTGATCTGGCGCAATCTCGCGACCATGCCGGGCGCGCTGCCGTGGACCTGGGCCACGG
>JBOHIT010000679.1:0-22733 GCA_050726155.1 Bradyrhizobium sp. | reverse complement strand
TTCTGGTATTACGGCCTGCGCGGCCTGTCGCTGCTGTTCCTGCCCTTCACCGATTTCTCGTTCTACGGCTTGTCGGTGTTCGCGCTGTTCTATGGGCTGGACTGGATCGCAACGGTGCCGCCGACGGTGCGGCTCACGGCACAACGGTTCGGGCCCGAACGCGCTAACCTTGTGTTCGGCTGGATCTTTGCCGGCCACCAATTGGGTGCCGGCGTCGCCGCCTTTGGCGCGGGATTGTCGCGGACGATCTATGCGACCTACCTGCCCGCCTTCTTCGTCGCCGGCGCGCTCTGCATCGTCGCAGCGCTGATTACGCTTCTGATCTCGCGGCCGGCGCCGAAGCCGGCACCGGTGCTGGCGACGGCATAGCGCGCCTTAGTAAGTGATGGTCGTGCGAACCCCCACCATCACGCCGTCCTTGATGCGCTTGGTTTGGCTCGGGTCGTTCGGATCGGGCGCGCCGCCGCCGGGATGGGCGACGTACTGAAGCACCGGCTGCAGCAGAAAGCCCGGCCTGACCTCGTGCTGATAGGTGATCTCGAGGATCGCCTCATAGTCGCGGATCGGATACGGCGTGCCGGTGAAAGCCACCGTATCGCGATCGAGCGCCCGGGCGCGGTCGGAAATCCGCGCATAGGTCGCCGCGATCCCGAACCGGTCGTTCGGAAGTTGCGCGCTGAAACCCGTGAACAGGAAACCGCCATCGATATAGGCGCTGACCAGATTGCGGTCCGACGGGCTGGCGGAGGCGCGCATGAAGAAGGCGATCCCCTTGTCCGAGCCGGGCGCCGCGCGCATCAACAGCTGCTCATAGACCATGAACGCGCCGGGATTTCGCCGCCGCCATGCGGTCTCGCCGTTGCTGTTGGGATCGGCCAGCGACAGGCCGTCGGTGGAGAACCGCTGATCGGGAAACGATTTCATGTGATACCAGCCGCCGCCGGTGATCGTACCCGGCAACTGGTTTTCACCGAGCTCGAACCTGTATTTGAGCTGCGCGATCCACCACGGCGGATCGCTGACGCGAAACAGCAATCCGTGGGGATTCTTGATTTGCGGATCTTCCGGGCCGGGTGGAGCCGAGTCGCCGTTGAACAGCGCGAGGTAGGCCGTGAGCCGATCCGACAGTTCGGCCTTGACCCGGATACCCATCACCGAGAGGGGCGGCGACGGCCCACCGCTCGGCAGGTTGATGCCGGCGTGGCCTGGCCAACCCAGCGCTGAATTGACGAAGATGTCGTCATAGGCGCTGTCGATGAATTCGATGTCGGACGCTTGCTGCCCGATGCGCACGGCGAGTTTGCCGCCGAGCAGTTTCTGTTCGACCCAAAATTCATAGAGTCGAGTCGCCGGCAGCGCCTCGACGCCGCTGACCAGCATCAAATTGCCGATATAGCTGCGCGACAGCCCGTCGCCATGAATCTGGAACATGTTGGCGTGGAAGGTGGCGCCGGTCCACCCCATCACCTTCTCCAGGTCGATCGTGGTGCCGAGATCGAGGCGCCCGGTGTAGATCGCCCCCGTCCGCATGCCGCCGGTAATATTGGCAAGCCCCTCGCCGATGTAAACCAGGCTGAACTGATAGCCGGCGTCGGCCAGCAATTCGCGCGTGTCTTTTGTCGGTTCCTGCTTTGCCGAAGGGATGTCGGCGCGCGCGCCTGGCGCGAACGCAAGACATGTAACCGTCGCAAGCAAGGTAACGGCGCGGGACAGAACGCTGTACATGGTGTCGTTACCGCCGCCGGCAGCCCTATTTGACGATGCCGAGCCGGCGCATGGCGAGGTACGCCGCACCGGCGACCCCCACCATGATCGCCGCCGCCCACAAAAATCCGGTTTCGGTGTCGGTCAGCGGCAGGCCCTTGGTGTTCATGCCGAAGATGCCGGTTACCAACGTCGGCGGCAGCAGCATTGTGGTCACAATGGACAGCGTATGGAGGTGCCGGTTGCTCTCCTCCTCCATCTTGAAGTGGATTTCCTCCTCCAGCAGGCGGCTGCGCTCGCGCAGTTCGACGATGTCGTGGTCGAGGCCGTCGAGCCGCTGCGCCAGCTTGCCGGCCTGAAGCCGCAACCCGGGCGAGAGGTGATCGATATTCTTCTGCTCGAGCCGGTGGAACAGCACGCGCAATCCGGCCAGTTGCCGGTGCAGCCGCACACAGGTTCGCCGCGAGCGGCCCAGTGCGGCGCGCATGTCCGACCTTGTCTCGCCGGCGAGGATCTTTTCCTCGATGTCGTCGATCTCGTTGCCGATCTTGTCGGCCATGCGATCCATGGTGTCGGCGACCTCGTCGACGATCTTTTCAAGCAATGCCGCGACAGTATCGACGCGATGTCCGCTCTCCAGCACGCGGCGGGTGGCATCCACGGCGCAGAGCGCCTGATGACGGCCGCTGATCAGCAGGCGTTCGGTCATTGCGAAGCGAAGAAACCCGGTTTCCTCGGTCGCGGTATCGATGGCTCGCACCAGATCGGAGAACACGCCGTAGACGCAATGGTCCGATGTGTGAAGCTGCTGGTAATTGTCCTTCGACAGCAACAGCTCGCGCGCCAGCAGCGGGACGTCCACACTCGTCAGCCATGACCGCGCCCGTGCGTCGGTCAGGTTGAAGTGAAGCCACAGCCGCCCATCGTGGGTGAATTCGATCGGCACGTTGATCGGCAACGGCTCGGCGCTGCCGTCGCTGTGCAGGCGAAACGCCCAGACCAGCCCGGAGATCGGCGAAGTGCGTCCCGATGCCGTGCTGTCCAGCCTTGCCGGTTCATCAACATCAACGCTGGACATGAGTACTCCCGTCAAGCCGGCGCGATCAATCCAGCAGGGATTGCCTCGTCACCAGCACGCGGGGGCGATTCAATTATTTGTTTGTTACAGTTTGATGTCGCTCAGCCGTCATTGCGAGCGAAGCGAAGCAATCCATAGTGCGGCAAAGAAATAATGGTTGCTTCGTCGCTCCGCGCAGCGGCGTAAAGCTACGGCCTGATCGCCATGTTCGTCGCGGGGCCCGTCGCCCGGATCGGTTCCGCCAGCCGCGCGAACTCGCAGAGCAGCGAGCGTGTCCTGCGGGGGTCGATCACCTCCTCGACCCAGAACTTTTCGGCCGAGCGGAACGGCGAGCGCAGCTTGTTGAGACGGTCCTCGATCTCTTTCAGCTTGGCGGCCGGATCTTCCGCGGCGTCGATATCGGCGCGATAGGCAGCCTCTATGCCGCCTTCGAGCGGCAGCGAGCCCCAATAGGCCGACGGCCAGGCGTAGCGCATCGAATAGCGGTTGGCCGGCTGATGCACGACACCGGCGACGCCGAAAGCGTTGCGCACGATGATGGTGCACCAGGGCACGGTGCTCTGGTTGACGGCGGCCATCGCGCGCACGCCGTGCCGGATGGTGGCCGACTTCTCGGCCTCGAGCCCTATCATGAAGCCCGGGCAATCCATCAAATAGACCACCGGCAGATGGAAGGTCTCGGCGAAGTCGACCCAGCGCACCACCTTCTGGCAGGCTTCCGCGGTCCACGATCCACCGTAATGGAAGGGATCGCTCGCGAGCAGCAGCACGGCGCGGCCGTCGAGGCGCGCCAAGCCCGTGATCATCGGGCGGCCGAAATTGGCGTTGACCTCGAAAAACGAACCCTTGTCGACGACGGCGTCGATGATCGGGCGCATCTTGTAGACTTGGCGGCGGTTGCGCGGCACCGCCTTCATCAGCGATTCCGCGGCACGCTCCGGATCATCCATGCACGGCGTGGTCGGCGGCAGCTCGTAAACCGATGACGGCAGATAGGACAGAAAGCGGCGCGCGCGTTCGAACGCCTCTTCCTCGGTATCGACGGCATCATCGACGCCACCGGCCCGGGTCTGGATATCGGCGCCGCCGAGTTCCTGCTTGGTCAGGTCCTGGCCGAGCCGCTTCACGACCGGCGGACCCGCGACGAACATCGCCGAATTCCTGGTCATGACCGAATAATGCGTGGCCGCCAGCCGCGCGGCCCCGAGGCCCGCAACCGAGCCGAGGCCGAGCCCCACCACCGGCACCCGCGCCATGTTCGCCGTCGTCAGCCAGTACGCGCGCGTACCGCCGACGCCGCCGGGGAGATTGGCCGCACCTTTGGTCTCGATCGTCTTCACCGAGCCGCCGCCGCCCGAACCTTCGATCACGCGGATGATGGGAAGGCGGAAGTCATGCGCCATCTCTTCGGCCATCAACGGCTTGGTCGAGATCGACGCGTCAGCGGAGCCGCCACGCACGGTAAAATCGTCGCCGACCACGACCACGGTGCGGCCGTCGATCCTGCCGCGGCCGAACACGCAGTTCGCCGGCGTCAGATGCTTGAGCTCGTTGTTTTCGTCGTATTCACCGACGCCGGAAATCGCGCCGATCTCATGGAAGCTGTTCTGGTCAACAATCCTGTCGATGCGCTCCCGAACAGTCAGCCGGCCCTGGTCATGCTGGCGCTTGACCTTGTCAACGCCTCCCATCTCCCGCGCGAACGCTTCGCGCCGGGCGAGGTCGTCGAGCTCCGGCTTCCAGTTCATTCGTATCCTCCGTCTTGATCATTTTATTCTTGTTATGCACTGACACCGGAAGCGCTTTTCTTTCCAGCCGGTTGGTAAAGATGTCGCCGTCGGCGCCCTCGAGCAAGCCGCCGAGCGCGGCGCCGAGGTCGAGCATGTAGGGCGCCACTTCCCGGTGCACCCGCTTCTCATCGAACATCGCGGACAGCAGCCCGATCGTCGCCACCACATAGGTCTGATATTGCGGCGACCACAGCGGCACGGCGCAGCCGTTGATGTGCGGACTCCAGGTGCCGCACGCCACAACGTAGCCATGTTCGCGCAAATGCCGGCGGTTATCCTCAATGCGCGACTTCAGCATCCGGGCGCTATCCGGAATCTCGCGTTCCATTTCGCCGATCAGCGCGTCGCCGACGTCGACATCGAGCGCTGCGGTATAGGCGTGGCCCGCCGCCGTACTGGCCATCGCAATGCGGCTGCCGGTGGTCTCATGCAGGCCGAGCGCGTTCGCGGCGCGGGCGAATTCGAGATAGACCAGATGAAAGCGATCCGGGATCACGAAACCGACGGTGCCCGGCAATTGCTCGGCGACGTCCTGCAGCCGCAACCGGATCAGGTTGCGCAGCTGCAGCCCCTTCATCATCGAGGTGCTCATCGCCACCGCACTCGGACCGATGCGGTATTTCTGGTCGCGCGGCAGATAGACCAATTGGCCCATCCGCGTCAGCGTGTGCGTCAGCCGCGACACGGTTGACCGCGGCAGGCCGCAGCGATTGGAGATTTCGAGATTGCCAAGCCGGGCTTCATGACCCTCGAAGCAGCGCAGCACATCGAAGGCCCGCGACACCACTTGAATCACGTCGCCCTCACCTGCCAGATCACTGGCGAGCATGCCCTGCTTGCTAAGCCGTTCCGAGCGTCTTCCCATATATAGGCTCCATTCCGCCTTGCGGAATAAAATTCCACTTGCAGATCAAGCTACCTCAGGCAATCTGCGGCCACAACAAAAAGCCGTTCGCGGGACGAAATAGTCACGTCACACGGTCCCAGGGGGTGGCATGCCAGAGATCAAGATTGTGACCGAAGTCGCGGGCCGCGTGTGTGCGCTGTCTGCCGAACTCGGCGCAAGCATCGGTGACGGCGACGAGATTGCTTTCGTCGAAGCGATGAAAATGGAAATCCCGGTAACATCGACAATAGCCGGGAAAATCAAGGCAATTCTGGTCAAGCTCGACGACGTGATCGCCGAAGGACAGGTTGTTGCGATCGTCGAATCCTAGCCTTGCGCGCTCATACTTTTGATGCGTGACAATTGGTCCGCCAATGTAACTGGCATAATGGCGGATCTGAATCGGCTCGGACGTTGCCATCGCAATGCTGCGATGACATCATCCCAATCATAAAAAGTTTCATACAGCGAAACAATTTCGGAGGAAGCATGGACCGTCGGCTGATGGATTTCGCGCCTGTCGCGCTCGCAGGTATCTCGTTTTTGGCGTTTGCCCCGGCATTGGCCGAAGACATCAAGCTGCCGCCGACCATGGCCGTCACCGCCTACGACACCGGCACCGCGGGCTTCAACATCGCGGTCGGTGTCGGCAAGATGATGAAGGACAAATATTCAACGGACGTGCGCGTGCTGCCCGCCGGCAACGACGTGGCCCGGCTGGCACCGCTGCGGGCCAAGCGCGCCCTGATGTCGGCGATGGGCTCGGGTTCGTATTTTGCGCAGGAAGGCGTGTTCGAGTTCGGCGCCAAGGAATGGGGCCCGCAGGCACTGCAAATCATCCTGTCCTCGGTCGACTGCAATGCCGGCGCCGTCGGTGTCGCAGCCGATGCCGGGGTCAAGGACATCAAGGATCTCAAAGGCAAGAAGGTCGGCTTCGTGGTCGGCTCCCCCGCGCTCAACCAGAACACGCTCGCCTATCTGGCGTTCGCCGGCCTCAAGCAGAGCGACGTCAAGGTCGTCGAATTCGCCAGCTACGGCGCGATGTGGAAGGGCCTGATCAACAACGACACCGATGCCGCCTTCGGCACCACCATCACCGGCCCCGCCAAGGAAGCCGAGACCTCGCCGCGCGGCCTGGTCTGGCCGCCGCTTCCCGCCGGCGATAAAGCCGGATGGGAACGGCTCAAGAAGGTCGGCTCGTTCTTCTTCCCGCAGAAGGCTACCTGCGGCGCCGGAATCTCTCCGGACAAGCCGATCGAACTTGGCAACTACCCCTATCCGATCTTCGTCTCCTACGCGTCGCAGCCCGCCGACCAGATCTATCCGATCGCCAAGGCGATGATCACCGGCTATGACGCCTACAAGGATTCCGCGCCCGGCGCCGGCGGTCTCGCCGCCGACCGGCAGACCAAGAACTGGGTGGTTCCGGTGCATCCGGGCGCCGTGAAGGCGCTCAAGGAGGCGGGCCAGTGGACCGCCGAGCAGGAAACCCATAACAACGGCTTGATCAAGCGGCAGGAAGTGCTGGCCGCGGCCTGGGCGGATTACGGCAAGTCCAACCCGCCTTCGGATGACAAGGCCTATCTCGAGGGCTGGATGAAGGTGCGTGCTGCAGCGCTCGCCAAGGCCAACATGCCGAACGGCTTCGACGAATAGTCGCCGTTCGGTTCTGCGCTTCAGCGCCGTCTGGCCCGAAAGCGAACACCATCTGGTTTGGGGGAAATGATGTCACCTTCCGCGTCCGATAGCGCCGTCGCGCCTGCCAAACGCATCGAGTTCGATGATCCGCACGCCGGCCTCGGCAATCTGCAGGAAGCCGAGGTCTCGCGCGTGCGGGTGTTGCGCGGGGCGTGGCGCTGGGGACTGATCGTTGCGACGGCAGCGACGATCCTGCTCTGCATCAACCAGCAATTCTCGCTGCGGTTCTTCATCGGATACACCCAGCTCAACACCGAATATTTCTATCTGCTGATCGCGTTGATGCTGCCGTTCACGTTCCTGATCTTTCCCAGCTCGGAAAGCTCCCCGCTCGATCGTATCCCCTGGTACGACATCCTGCTCTTCGTCATGACGTTTGCCGCGTCCATCGTGCTGATGCGCACCGTCCGCAAGGCGGCCGAAGCCGGCTGGGAGTTCGGCGGCGCGCCGACGTCCGTGATCGTCGCCGGCCTCGTGATGTGGTTCGTGCTGATGGAGGCGCTGCGCCGCACCGGCGGCTGGAGCCTGCTGCTGAGCGTGTTGCCGTTCACGGTCTATCCGTTGTTTGCGGACGCCAAATGGCTCGGGCCCTTCAGGGGCACGCAGTCGACGCTCGAACAGGCGACCTCCTACCACGTGCTTTCAGGCGAGAGCCTGCTCGGGATTCCGATTCAGGCGTTCGCCGATACCGTGATCGGCTTTCTGGTGTTCGGCACCGCGCTGATGATGACCGGCGCCGGGAAATTCTTCATCAACCTCTCCTTTGCGATGTGCGGCACGTTCCGTGGCGGCGCCGCAAAGGTATGTATTTTCGCTAGCGGCCTGCTCGGCATGATGTCGGGCTCGATCATTTCCAACGTGCTGACCGCCGGCACCATGACCATTCCGGTCATGAAGAAGAGCGGCTTCCGCGCGTCCTACGCCGCCGCGATCGAGGCTTGCGCCTCGACCGGCGCGGTGCTGGCGCCGCCGGTGATGGGTGCGACTGCGTTCGTGATCGCGCAATTCCTCAACGTCAGCTATGCTGATGTCGCGGTCGCCGCGATCATTCCGGCGGTGCTGTATTATGTCGGCCTGTTCATGCAGGTGGACTCGTATGCCGCCCGTCACGGCCTCAAGGGCATTCCGCGTTCGGAATTGCCGAAGGTGATGGATACGATGAAGGACGGCTGGTACTACGTTTTCGTCATCGCGCTCCTGATCGTGATGCTGCTGTATTTCAAGCGCGAGAGCCACGCGCCCTTCTACGCGACCGCGCTGCTGCTGGTGCTGAACCAGTTGTTCTCCAAGGAAACCCGCTGGACGTTCTCAACGATCAACAAGTTCTTTGAAGTCAACGGCCGGACCTTCGTCGAACTGGTCGGCATCCTTGCCGGCTGCGGCCTCCTGATCGGCGCGTTCTCGATGACCGGTGTGGTCTCGAGCCTCGCCAACGACCTGCTGCGGATCGCCGGCGACAACGCGTTCCTGCTGCTTGGCATGTGCGCCTTCACCAGCCTCATCCTCGGGCTCGGGCTGACGACGACCGCCTGCTACATCTTCCTCGCCATCCTGGTGGCTCCGGCACTGGAGAAGCTCGGCCTCAACCGCATGGCCGTGCACATGTTCATCTTCTATTGGGGCATGCTGTCGTCGATCACGCCACCGGTGGCCATCGCCTCCTTTGCCGCAGCCGGCATCGCCGGCTCACCGGCGATGAAAACCGGCTGGGAATCGATGTGGGTCGGCAGCATCATCTATTTCATCCCGTTCTTCTTCGTGCTGAACCCCGCGCTGGTGCTGCAGGGAGCCAATCCGTACCTCGAAGGGCTCGGGCTCATGACGCTCGCGGGGTTTGGGACGCTTTTCATCTGCGGCGGCATTCAAGGCTATCAGTGCTTCGTCGGCGACCTCAGGGGCACCGGTGCACTGGAATGGCCGATCAGGGTCTTGCTCGTCGTCGGCGGCTTCGTGGTGGCGACGCCCGGCGGCGGTATCATGCCGCTGTCGCAATGGCAGATCACGCTGCTTGGCTTCGCCATCCTGGTGCCCACGGTCCTGATCGCCCTCGCGCTGATCCGCCGCCAAACTCTGGTGCCGAACCAGTTGCGCGCGCCGTGATTGCGCGGCAAAACGGGGGCGATGAAAGTATCGCCCACCGGCGCCCCGGCCTGGACCAGTTCGAAACCGCCTCTGCTGCGGTTTCTGAACGCCTGTCACGCGGATTACCTGCCCGAAACCAGCGGGACGGTCGCCGACTATATCCCTGAACTCGGCAAGGCCGACCCTGCCCATTTCGGCATCAGCCTCGCGACCCTCGACGGCCATGTCTACGAGGTCGGCGACACCAAGGTCCCCTTCACCATCCAATCGATGTCAAAGCCGTTCGTGTTCGCGCTGGCGCTGGACACGCTGGGCGCCGCACGGGTGGAAAGCGTGATCGGCGTCGAGCCATCAGGTGATCCCTTCAACTCGATCCGCCTCAATGCCGAAAACCATCCGTTCAACCCAATGGTGAACGCCGGCGCCATCGCCTGCTCCGGGCTGATCCATGAGGCCAAGGGCGACGGCGCATTCGAGTACATCCGGCGGGCGCTGGGACGCTTTGCCGGGCGTGAGCTCGATGTCGACGACGCCGTGTATTCGTCCGAGAGCCTGACCGGGGACCGCAACCGCGCCATCGGTTATTTGCTGCGCACCAACGCCGTCATCACGGACAACGTCGTCTCGGTGCTGGAAGTCTATTTCCGGCAATGCGCCATCCTGGTCAACGCCCGCGACATCGCTGTCATGGCCGCGACGCTGGCCAATCGCGGCGTCAATCCCGTCACCGGCGAACAGGTGATGACGCCCTATGCGATCTCGCGAACGCTGTCGGTCATGACCAGCTCCGGCATGTATGATTACGCTGGCGAGTGGATCTACCGCGTCGGCATCCCCGCCAAGAGCGGCGTCGGCGGCGGCATCCTGGCCGCCTTGCCGGCGCGGATCGGGCTTGGCAGCTATTCGCCGAAACTCGACAAGCACGGCAACAGCGTGCGCGGCATCAAGGTCTGCGAGGCGCTGTCGGCGCACTACGAGCTGCACATGCTCAACCGCAGCGACAATGCGCGCAATGCCGTCATTGCCGATTATGACATCGGCGAAAACCCGTCACGGCGCAGCCGCCGCCCGCACGAGCAAACCATCCTCGCCGCGCACTGCCAGGATGTCCGCGTCATTGAACTGATGGGGACGCTGTCGCTCTCGAATGTCGACTATGTCGCGCGTCAGCTCGTTGCCAAGCCGCGCCCTCAGTTTGTCATTTTCGATTTCCGGCGAGTGACGTCGATGACACCCGCCGGCGCCCGTCTGCTCGCCGAGGAATTCCAGGAATTGGCAACCTATCATGTCACCGTGATCATATCCGGCATCAAGCGGGCCGACGCGGAGTGGCAGCCGATCGCGGAGAGGACCGCCAGCCTGCCAAACATGCGCTACTATTTCCTGCTCGATGCCGCGATCGAATGGGCCGAAGACCAGGTGGTTTTTCGCCATGGCGGTTCGATCGATTTCTTCGAGACGACCGAGCTGTCCGAACAGCCGCTGCTGGCGGGATTGACCGACGAGGAACTGGCCGATCTGGCATCTCTGGGCGCCGTGAGGACCTATCAACCCAGTGAAAGGATCATCGCCACCGGCGATGCCGCCACATCGCTGTTTTTCCTCCGAAGCGGCGTGGTCCACGTCACCCTGCCCGACGGCATCCGGCTGGCTACACTGACGGCGGGAATGCCGTTCGGCGAGATGGCGCTGCTGGAGCCGCACCGCTCGGCCGACGTACGCGCCGACATGTCAGCGACCGCCTACGAAATCCCGCTGCGCGACTTCGAACGTTTCCGCGCGCAGCATCCGCGCGCTGGCGAGCGGATCATGCGCAACCTCGCGCAACTGCTCGCCGACCGCCTGATCCTCGCCAACGCCAAGGTGAACCTGCTGACGTCGAATTAGCGCTTAAGTCTTCCCCCGCCCGCTTTTCTCCGCGGCACGCTTCAAGGCTTCTGCGAGCGCGCCACCACCGGAATCCGGCCTGCGTGGCGCCTGCGACGTCATCGATGCCTTGGAAAATTCGCGCGGCTTGCCTTCCGCCATCTTGGGGCCCTTGGCGCCAACCTCGTCGTCGAGCCGCAATGTCAGCGCGATGCGCTTGCGGGCGACCTCAACCTCCAGCACCTTGACCTTGACGATGTCGCCGGGCTTCACCACCTCGCGCGGATCCTTGATGAAGATCTTCGACATCGCCGAGATGTGCACCAGCCCGTCCTGGTGCACGCCGATATCGACGAAGGCGCCGAACGCCGCGACGTTGGTCACCGTACCCTCGAGAATCATGCCGCGCTTCAGATCCTTGATCTCCTCGACGCCCTCCTTGAACACCGCGGCCTTGAAGGCCGGGCGCGGATCGCGGCCGGGCTTTTCCAGTTCGCGCAGGATGTCGGTCACCGTCGGCAGACCGAAGGTGTCGTCGACAAAGCTCTGCGGCTTCAGCTGGCGCACGATCTCGGCATTGCCGATCAGCGCCTTGATGTCGCTCTTGGCCGCGGCCAGGATTTTGCGCACCACCGGATAGGCTTCCGGATGCACGCCGGAGGCATCCAGCGGGTCCTCGCCATCATTGATGCGCAGGAAGCCGGCGCATTGCTCGAACGCCTTGGGCCCCAGCCGTGGCACTTCCTTCAGCCCCTTGCGCGACTTGAACGGACCATTGGCATCACGATGCTGCACGATGCTTTGCGCCAGGCCTGAGCCGATGCCCGACACCCGCGCCAGCAGCGGAGCTGACGCCGTGTTGGCATCGACACCGACCGCGTTGACGCAATCCTCGACGACGGCATCGAGCGAGCGCGCCAGCTTGGACTCGCCGAGATCGTGCTGGTATTGCCCGACGCCGATCGCCTTGGGATCGAGCTTCACCAGCTCAGCCAGGGGATCCTGCAGCCGCCGCGCGATCGAGACCGCGCCGCGCAGGGTCACATCAAGCTCCGGCAATTCCTCGGACGCGAACGCCGAAGCCGAATAGACGGACGCGCCGGCTTCGGACACCACGATCTTCGACATGTTCAGATCCGGCAACAACTTGACGAGTTCGGTCGCGAGCTTGTCGGTCTCGCGCGACGCGGTGCCGTTGCCGATCGCGATCAGATCGACGCGGTGCGCGACGGCGAGCTTGCCGAGCGTCGCCAACGTCGCATCCCACTGCTTCTGCGGTTCATGCGGATAGACCGCCGTCGTCGCCACCACCTTGCCGGTGGCATCGACGATGGCGACCTTGACGCCAGAGCGGAAGCCCGGATCGAGTCCCATGGTGACGCGGGCGCCGGCGGGCGCGGCCAGCAGCAAGTCCCGCAGATTCGAGGCGAACACCCGCACGCCTTCGGTCTCGGCTGATGTCCACAGCCGCATCCGCAAGTCGATATTGAGATGCACCTGGATCTTGGTGCGCCACGCCCATTTCGCGGTCTCGACCAGCCAGCGGTCGCCAGGGCGGCCCTGATCGGAAATGGCGAAGCGCTGCATGATCTTCAGTTCATACGAACTCGGCACGTTCGCGGTCGGGACTTGCGCGTCGGGCTGGATCTGCAGCTCGAGGATTTCTTCCTTCTCGCCGCGGAACAACGCGAGGATGCGGTGCGACGGCAGCTTGTTCAGGGCTCCGGTGTATTCGAAATAATCCTTGAACTTCTCGCCTTCGGTCTTCTTGCCCTTGCGCACGGTCGAAACCATCACTCCGTTCGACCACATTGCTTCGCGCAGCCTGCCGATCAGATCAGCATCCTCGGCGAAGCGCTCCACCAGGATCGCGCGCGCGCCTTCGAGTGCGGCTGCGACGTCAGGCACCTGCTTTTCGGCGTCGACGTAGCTGGCGGCCACCGCCTGCGGATCGTTTTGCGGCTGCGTCAGCAACAATTCGGCCAACGGCTCAAGCCCGGCTTCCCTGGCAATCTCCGCCTTGGTGCGGCGCTTCGGCTTGAACGGCAAATAGATGTCTTCCAGGCGCCCCTTGCTGTCTGCGGCCATGATCGCGGCTTCCAGCGCGGCATCGAGCTTGCCTTGCTCGCGGACCGAATTGAGGATCGCGACGCGACGCTCTTCGAGCTCGCGCAAATAGGTCAGGCGCTCTTCCAGGTTACGCAATTGCGTGTCGTCGAGCCCGCCGGTGATTTCCTTGCGGTAGCGCGCTACGAACGGCACCGTGGCGCCGCCGTCGAGCAAGGTGACCGTCGCCTCGATCTGCTGCTCGCGAACGCCAAGCTCTTCCGCGATCTGTCGATTGATATTTGCCACGCCAAATCTTCCTAAGGTAGCCGCTTTCCGAACTGGCCGCGGCGGAATGATGGCCGCGGGACGCCGCTTATGGACTAGCACGGATCGATTCATCAACCCGCCAGGGATGGGAAATGGCAAAGAAATTGATCTGTGGATCGACGCCAGACGATCGTCGGGATTGTCGCATCCACCCAAGGCAACCGACGCCATTTGCAGGTCAATATAAGGGTGGATTGACGGGCCACTAATGTGTAGACGGACGCTTCCCCTGGGAGCGCTCATGTCCATCTGTGGCCTTGATTTTGGAACGTCAAATACGACGCTCGGCACCATCGAAGGCGATGCGCCGATGCTGGCGGAGTTGGAAGCCGGCGAAACCACGATACCCAGCGCGATCTTCTATGAAGTGGACGGCGCCGTCCTGATCGGCCGCAAGGCCATCGCGGCCTATGTCGACGGCGCCCCCGGCCGCCTGATGCGCAGCCTCAAATCCGTGCTCGGAACCTCGCTGATCGATGAAACCACCCGCGTTGGACGCGAGCGGACCAGCTTTCGTGACGTTATCGCCTATTACCTCGGCGCCGTGAAGCGCCGCGCGGAACTGGCCACCGGCCTCGAACTGCGCGACGTCGTGCATGGCCGTCCCGTGCATTTCGTCGACAATGCGCCGGACTCCGACCGCAAGGCCGAAGAGACTCTGCGCCAGATCGCGCGCGAGGTCGGGTTCGACGACGTCACCTTTCAGTTCGAGCCGATTGCCGCGGCACTGGAGTATGAGCGCCAGATCACAAGCGAAGAAGTCGCCCTGATCGCCGATATCGGCGGCGGCACGTCGGATTTTTCGATCGTTCGCCTCGGGCCCGAGCGTCACGCCAAGGCCAACCGCTCCAGCGACATCCTCGCCAATGACGGCGTGCGGATCGGCGGCACCGATTTCGATCGCCAGCTCAGCCTCGGCGTGGTGATGCCGCTGTTCGGCTTCGGCAGTGCTATGAATCGCGCCGGGCTAGACGTGCCCTCAAGCTATTTCCACGATTTTGCGACCTGGTCCAGCATCAACCGCATGTACGAGCCGCGCGTGCTCGCGGACATCCGCCAGGTTCGGCGCGAGGCTACCGAGCCTCAACTGCTCGACCGGTTGGTGCGCGTGGTCGAGGAGCAACGCGGCCATACGCTGCTGATGGAGGTCGAGGAAGCCAAGATCGCGTTGTCCGACAAGCGCCGGGCCGACATCCCGTTGGAATGGGTGATGCCCGGCCTGAATGCAGCCATCAGCCGGCCCGACCTCGTCAGCCACACCGGGCAATTGGCCGAGCGGATCGCCGCCCGCATCAAGAACTGCCTGACGCAGGCCGGGCTTGGGGCCAAAGATATCGACGCCGTCTTCCTGACCGGCGGCTCGGTGCGGCTCGCCCATGTCCGCAACGCCATCAAGAAGGCGCTGCCGTCGGCCCGCCTCGTCGAAGGCGATACGTTTGGTGCGGTCGGCAAAGGACTGACGCTTGAGGCGCTGCGGCGCTATGGGCCGCGGGCCTGAAATCATCCGGCGGTGGGCCGCCGCCATTCCATCACGACGAACCACGGCACCCGTCGAAAACGTTCCTGGTGGGCGGCCTCTCCGGACAGCGGTCCAGGCTCCGCGAAAAACGTCAGCTGCAGGCCGGCTTCAAGGAAGGCAGCCATGTAGGCGGCAAGCGGCCGGTGCCAATTCTGGATGCGTATTCCCTCCCATTCGAACCAGAATGGAAACTCGTCGAGGTAACGGTCGACCGGAAAATGGAGGTAGCGCCCCTCTTTGTCCTTGATCCAACCCCGCTCGGCAGCGGCCGAGGTGAAGCCGGTGAGGTTTGCGATCAGCAGCGTGCCGCCCGGTTTCAGCACCCTGGCCATCTCGCTGATCGCTTTTCTGAAATCGACGATATCGATCAGCGTCAAATAACTGACGACCAGATCGAAGGTTTGCGCCTCGAATTCAAGCTGCTCGGCAACGCCGGGCCGGTAGTCGCCGGCGGGATCGCGCCGCCTTGCGGTCTCGAGCAACGGACCGGTCGGATCGATGCCGGTCGCTGCAACGCCGGCAGCCTTCAGCATTCTGCAGAAACGGCCCTCGCCGCAGCCGACATCCAGCGCACGCTTGAACCGTCCGTTCCCGACACGGCCGAGCATGACGGGGTCGAGTACGTGCTCGCGTGCCCAGTCGCCGCGCTCGCCCATGGAGTCGATCCAGGCTTGCGCTGAAGGCTCCCATCCATTGCTCATCAGAAACCCACCCGTCGCTGAAAGACCGGAGAGGACCAGATGCAATCAGGAAATCACTTCTGTCACCGGCTGCATGTCGACCGCAAACGTCTCCAGGAATTTTGACGTCATGATGTAGAAGCCGACCGAGAGCTGCAATTCGATCAGCGCTGCCGGCGTCAATTTCGATGCGATCGCGTTGAAGGTCGCATCGGTTGGCTTGTGCAGCTTGACGATCTCGTCGGCGAAGGCGAGCGCGGCGCGCTGAACCTCGTTGAAGCATGTGGCCGCCTGCCAGTTCTCCAGCGCCTCGTTCTGCTCGTCGGTGACGCCGACATTCTTGCCGATCCGCTTGTGGGCGACGATTTCGTATGGCGCCTCACACAAAATGCCGGTGCGGGTGATGGCGAGTTCCCGCACGATCGGATCGAGTTCGCCCTTGTGCCTGATCGCCCCGCCCAGCCGGCAATATTGCTCGAAATAGCTCGGCGAATGCGCCATCATCCGGAAGATGTTGGCGTTGCGGTTCTTGCCGAGGATTTCGCGGGTGCGATCGTTGGCTTTCGTGGGATCGCTGTATTCGATACGGGCCATTTCTCACCTTGGATTCTCTAGTTTTTGAAGGCCGGATCATGCCCCGCAGCAAGGGCCGGATCAACCATCCCCAACGCCCGCTGGCGGGAATAAGTCACCGAGGTGTGTGTTCTAGAGGGGATCACGACCTGACAATATTCCGCGTCACGACGTTCCTCCTCGAGGGCCAGCCCATGATCCGCATCCTCGCGCTGCTGCTTTCACTGTCGTTCGCGGCGGTGGCCCATGCCGCGCCGATCGACAACAAGGACGGCTTCTGGAGCGAATGGAACGACGCGACCTTTGCCAGGGCGGCGCGCGAAAAGAAATTCGTGATCATGTCGCTGCAGGCCTGGTGGTGCCGGTGGTGCCACGTGATGAACCGCGAGACCTGGGCCAATGCCGAGGTGCGCGGCGTGCTCAAGGACAAGTTCATCCCTGTGTATGTCGACCAGGACAGCCGGCCGGACATCTCGCAACGCTATGAGCGCTGGGGCTGGCCTGCCACCATCATCTTCGCCCCTGATGGCACCGAGTTGGTCAAGCTGCGCGGCTTCTATTCGCCGCAGTTCTTCAACCCCATCCTGACCGCGACGATCGAGGACCCCTCGCCCGTCAACTACCCCGACGCCGGCGGCGCCGAACGCGAGCGCACGCTGGCGACGGGGCTGACGGACGCGCAGCGCAACGAAATCCTCGCCTTTATCGACCAGGCCTGGGACGACCAGAATGGCGGCTGGAGCAAATCCAAATTCGTCGACCAGCCGATGCTGGTCTGGGCCTTGCAGCGCGCCCGGCAGGGCGACGCCAAAAACGAGGCGCGGATCAGGAAAGTCCTGACCCTGATGGCGTCGACCATGATCGACAAGGCCTCCGGCGCCATGAACCAGGTCAATCTGAAACCGGATTGGTCGGAACCGGCGCGGGAATTTCCGATGTTCGCGCAGGAGGCCGGCCTGATCGCCTATTCGCGGGCCTGGACCATGTATGGCGACGCCACCTACCGGCAGGCTGCCGACCGCATCTATGGCTTTCTGAAAAACACCCTGGCCGCGCCCGGCGGCGGCTTCTATGCGTCACTGGGCATGAGCGAGGGTGAACCCGGCGTCGACAAGCGCCAATATGCGCGGGAGACCGCGCAGGCCATCGCGGGGCTCCTCGCCTACTACGACGCAACGGGCACGGCCGAAGCGCGCGACCTCGCAACCGGCGCCGCGCGTTGGGTGCTCGCTAACCGCGCGATGCCGGGCGGCGGCTTTCATCACGCCGAAGTGGACAAAGGCGGGCCATATCTGGCCGACAATGTCGAGATGGCCAAGGTGCTGCTGGCATTGCACCGCTCTACCGGCGAGCGCGAATGGCTGACGCAGGCGCAGGTGACCGCCGATTTCATCGCCAAAACCTTCATCGACCCCGCTACCGGCGGCTTCATCGCATCGGCGTCACCGGACGCGCAGCAACTGACAAAGCCGATCAAGCAGCGCGAAGACAATGCGACGGCGGTGCGCATGTTCAGCCTGCTGTCATCCTACACCGGCGAAAGCCGTTATCGTGAAATCGCTGAAGCCGGCATGGGCTATCTGACGTCGCCGCCGATCCTCGATGCGTTCGGCTTCCTGCCCGACGTACTGCTCGCGGAAGACGAACTGCGCAACGAGCCGGTCCACGTCACCATTGTCGGCGCCAAGGACGATCCACGATCGGCAGCACTTTATCGGGCGGCGCTGGCCTATCCGCTCGCCAACAAGCGCGCGGAATGGTGGGACAAACGCGAGGGCAAACTCGCCAACGCCGATGTCGATTATCCCGATTATCCGGACGGACCGGCAGCGTTCGCCTGCACCTCGACATTCTGCTCCTATCCCGTGACAAAGCCTGCGGAAATTCCGGCGCAACTCGACGGCTTGAAGCGCGCCCGGAAGCTCTGACAAGTTCCATCGGTCAATTGCGCTTGGAAATTGTCATGCCGCGCGCATGATCCGGCTGCGCGTGAGCCAAAATGCCGCCGCATTGCTGTTCGAACTTGGCACGGTCGATATTCGCTGAGTGGGGACTCAACAAGCGAATACTCGTCGCGGGGTGTTCCGAGTAAAAAACCATAGGCCGTCCAGCGTGCTTGTCACGCCACGATGAGTCTTGCCCAAGAGCGCGCTTCGCGCGCGTCTTTAATGAAGACGCATGATCTTCACGCCAAACCGCCCACACTTTGGCGGATCATGCGCTAGGGAGTTACCATGAAGGAAGCCACCAAGAGGGCGGCCTCGGAAGCGCTTGCGCAGATGGCGGCGGTGACGGCAATGCTCGTCATCGCCGGCGTCATCTTCTACTCGCGGTGAACTGCGGCCTGTAAGTGAGAGTGTTAAGAGGCAATCCAGACCTCATCCGTTTTGCGTAGGTCTGGATTGCTTCCGCCTTCGCTCTTCGAGCTATGGCGGGACAAGTCCGCCTCAACCGCGATCACTCTCCGCTATTTGGCTTTTGCGAAATATGGAACCAGTCTTCCGGCAAATGGCTGATAGCGCGCAATGACCTGATCGCCGATGGCGAGATCGTTGTCGCCGTGGGCCACCATTCGAAACCCTTCGGGCGTATCCACCAGCACAATGTTGTAGGGTACATGGGCACGGGTCTCCGGCGTCGCCGCGCGGCGCACCAGCGACGTTGCGTACACCGTCCCTGCCCCGCTGGCTGATTTCTCTGCCGGATCCGGCGTGCCGCAGGCCGCGCAGAAGCTGCGATGGAAATATTGTGCCTTCCCGCAGGCGCCGCAGGATTGGTAGACGATACCCTCACCGCCCTTGGTCCAGTCCGCACGTTGCTCGCTCATCGCACCCGCTCCAGGAACATGCTGACATGGGACGACAGCACGCCGCCGTCGCCGTGCAGCAGGGCGATGGAAGCATCGCGAACCTGACGGCTACCGGCACGCCCGGTCATCTGCAAATGGGTTTCAACCAGGTGCGCCATCGCACCGCCGACACCGCAATGGCCGTAGCTCAGCAACCCGCCATGGGTGTTGAGCGGCATCTCGCCGTCGCGACTGAAATGCCCCGCCCGCACCTTTGCTGCCGCCTCGCCGCGCTTGGCCAGGCCGAGATCTTCCAGCAGCATCGCCAGTGTGATGGTAAAACTGTCGTAGACTGCCGCATAACGTACGTCGGAGATCGCCAAACCGGTTGCGGCCTTGGCCTTGGCGATCGAAATCTCGGCGCCGAGTTCGCTCAGGGCCGGCATCGCGGTGACGTGTTGATGGGTATGCGCCTGCGCGGCGCCGCGCACGCGAACACCGGTCGAACCCGTACGCTCGCGGCTGATCACGAACGCCGCGCCGCCATCGGACACCGGGCAGCAATCCAGCAGTTTTAGCGGCATCGCCACCGGTTTCGACGCCATCACGTCGGCGACCGTGATCGCTTCATGGAATTGGGCGCCTGGATGCGTCAGCGCATGTGCGCGCATCAGCACCGCGAATTCGGCAAGGTCTTGCTGGGTCACGCCGTATTCGTGCATGTAGCGCGATGCGACGAGGCCGTAATAGGCCGGGATCGTCGGCCCCAAGGTCACCTCGTAATCGGGGTGCCCGACCTGCGCCAGCGCCTGAATCGAGGCGTCGCGGCTCTGCCCGGTGAGGCGATTCTCGCCGCCGACGACGAGTACATGTTTGACGATGCCGGCATCGACCAGATGATGCGCCAGCATGGTCATCGCCAGGCCAGTGGCGCCACCGACCTGCACGGCATGGGCATAGGACGGCCGAATCCCAAAATGCTCAGCGAATACCGTTGCCAGCATGATGTGCGGCGAGACTGTGCTGTAGCCGCACAAAATGCCGTCGATTTCAGAACGCTTCAGCCCGGCATCGGCAATCGCCATCTCGGCCGCCTTGCTCATGAGGTCGAGCGAGGATGAACCTTCGTGCTTGCCGTATGACGTCAGTCCAACACCGGTGATGAAGCTCATCTTCAAAACTGCATGTCAGTAGGATTTCGGCAAGCCCAGCACCTTCTCGGCAATGAAGCTGAGAATGAGCTGCGGACTGATGGGTGCGATGCGCGGGATCAGGGATTCCCGCAAGTATCGTTCAACGTGATATTCCTTGGCGTACCCGAAGCCGCCATGGGTCATGACCGCCTGCTCGCAGGCGTGGAAGCCGGCTTCGGCCGCGAGGTATTTTGCGGCGTTGGCGGCTGGACCGCACGGCATGCCCTGATCGTATTGCCAGCCGGCCGAGAGCACCATCAGCCACGCGGCTTCCAGCTCCATCCAGTTCTTGGCGAGCGGGTGCTGGATGCCCTGGTTCATACCGATCGGACGATTGAACACGATGCGGTTCTTCGCATAGGCTGACGCACGCGTCAGCGCGATCTGGCCGAGGCCGACGGCTTCCGCTGCAATCAGAATGCGCTCCGGATTCATGCCGTGGAGAATATATTCGAAACCGCGGCCCTCTTCGCCGAGACGATCCTCGACCGGGATCTCGAAATTCTCGAAGAACAATTCGTTGGAATCGACGGGCTTGCGGCCCATCTTCTCGATCTCGTGCACGGCGACGCGCTTCTTGTCGAAATCGGTATAGAACAGGCTCAAGCCCTTCGTCGGGCTCTTGACCTCTTCCAGCGGCGTGGTGCGCGCCAGCAGCAGGATCTTGTTGGCGACCTGCGCCGTGGAAATCCAGACCTTCTGGCCATTGACGATATACTTGTCGCCCTTGCGCACCGCGCGCGTCTTCAACTGCGTGGTGTTGAGCCCGGTATTGGGTTCGGTCACCGCAAAGCAGGATTTGTCGCGCCCGTCGATGATCGGCGGCAGCATCCGCGTGCACTGCTCCTTGGTGCCGAACACGACGACCGGATTGAGCCCGAACACGTTCATATGCACCGCCGACGCGCCCGACATGCCGGCGCCGGATTCCGCAATGGTCCGCATCATGATCGCGGCGTCGGTGATGCCCAGGCCCGAGCCGCCATATTCCTCGGGGATGCAGATGCCGAGCCAGCCGGCGTCGGCCAGCGCGCGATGGAAATCGGCGGGATAGCCGCCTTCCTTGTCCTTCTTCAGCCAATAGGCGTCGTCAAAGCGCGAGCAGATTTTGCCGATCGCATCGCGGATCGATTCCTGGTTGGCCGACAGCGCGAAATCCATGGTCTCAGTCCTTAAGTTGACGCGATCTTGGTGACGCCGTCGCGAGCCAGGGCCGCAATCTCGTCCGCGGAGAAGCCTGCTTCCTGCAATATCTCGGCGCTGTGTTCGCTGAGGCGTGGCGCCAGCCGCGTCATCTCCACCGGCGTTTCCGACCAGCGCGCCGAGGAGCGCATGTTGCGAATCCGCCCCTCGGTTGGATGATTGATCACCGGCGCGAAATCGGTCGCGACGATGTGCGGGTCCTGCAGCAGGCTTTCGAGATCATGCATCGGCATGACGGGAACGTCGGCCTTCTCGAGAATGGTGGTCCATTCGGCCGTCGTTCTGGTCTCAAGAATACGTGCGAGTTCAGCATAGACAACGTCGATATTGGTGGCGCGCCCGGCAAAGGTGGCGAATTTCGGATTGCTGCGCAGATCGTCTCGGCCGGTGGCGTGGAAGAAATTCTCCCACTGCTTGTCGTTGTAGACGATCACACAGATGTAGCCGTCGGAGGTCTTGTAGGGCCGCCGATCCGGCGACAGATGCCGGGCATAGCCGCCCTTGTCGAGCGGCGGCTCGTAGGTGAGACCGCCCATGTGATCGCCCATGACAAAACTCGCCATGGTCTCGAACATCGGGATATCGACACGCTGCCCGCGGCCGGTGCGGTCGCGATCGACAAGACTGGCGCAGATCGCGCCCACTGCCGTGAGCCCGACGATGCGGTCAACCAGCGCGTTCGGTACGTAGCGCGGCACGCCGTCGCCGGTCTGCGCCATCAGCGCCGGCAGCGCCGTGGCGCCCTGGATCAGATCGTCATAAGCAGGTTTGGCGGCATACGGCCCGTCCTGACCAAAGCCGAACACGCCGGCATAGATCAGGCGCGGGTTGATCTTCGACACGACGTCGTAGCCGAGTTGCAGCCGCGCCATCGCCTGCGGGCGGACATTGTAGACCAGCACGTCTGCCTTCGCGATCAGCCGCAGCACGGCATCGCGGCCGGCCGGCTTCTTCAGATCGAGGCATATGCTGCGCTTGTTGCGGTTGGTGTTGAGGAACACCGGCCCCATACCGGGATGCCGCGTCGGCCCGATCTGCCGGGTGACGTCGCCATCATGGGATTCCACCTTGATGATGTCGGCGCCGTAATCGCCGAGCGTCTGGGTGGCAAAGGGCCCCATCAGCACGGACGTCATGTCGACGACCTTGATGCCTTTTAGCGGTCCCATGGCCCATTTCGCTCCCGTAAGCTTTCGTTACGGTCTAGTAACGGCAGGGTGAAGCCAAGAGCAAGGGCGTCGCGCGTATGGGCGTATGCGTGTGGAGCCTCAAATTCAGCGTCGTCCCGGCTTGAGGC
>JBOHIT010000678.1:0-4069 GCA_050726155.1 Bradyrhizobium sp. | reverse complement strand
AAATCGGCATGTCGGTATAGCGGCGGTGGGTTCGGTGACTGAGGATCGCCGTCAGCTCACCCTCCGCGGGGGTATCGTGTCCCGCCGTGCTTGGTAGACCAAATCGTTGTTCGATCAGTTCAGCAATTCTTTTTGTCATCTGTGCCTCAGGTGCTTGCAGTGAATCGTTGCTTTCCAGCCCATGACGCCTCTGAGCGGCGTTGAGCCATTCAGGAACACTGCAACTGCAGACGATAGCCGCCAGTTGCCGTTCCACCCGCGCCCCGGTCAAAAAACGTTTAGAATCCGAAATTCAGCTTAGCTCATCAAAGCATGTCGTGCTGCTGTGGGGTTACGCCAATACCCGAGCGTCCTTGGGCGATCCGGCCGCTTCTGGCGCAAAGCTGCCGTTGACCATCGGACGTTGGATCAGGTTGGCTCCCGTTCGCTGGACCTAGCCCAAACTTCCCCATGATGGATTAGAGCGAGAGTTCAATTTTTTCAAATGGTTAGAAAGCGCCGTGTGCACGATGTGTGCACCGGTAGATCGAAGAAAATCTAGCAACGACCAACGTGATCAGCCTGAACTGAACGCGGTATGGTGTGAGCGTGGACATTCCAAAGGCTCAATTCGCTGAGTGAGCGGCTATGGAACGGCCGCTTCTGGCGGCGCAAAGCCGAGAGTCGCGTAATGTTTGATTTGGAATGTCTGCGCATCAGCGTGAAGGAGACGTGATCTGAAGGCTGGGCGAAGTTGACCCAAGCGGACAACACCCTTTTTCCTGCTTGGTCCGGGCGGCCTGCGGCCCCCTAAGGATCGACCAAAACTACTCCAACGATGGCAAGGAGGAGACCGATCACCTTTTGCATCGTGAAGGCTTCTTCCAGAAACGCAATCCCGAGCGCTGCTCCACCAAAAATAGACGTGCCGTAGATCGGCACAACCACGCAGGCTGGCCCCATGAAAGCGAACGGAACAGCGAACTGACCGCGATGGTCAGGGCAATGCCCGTCGCAAGCGCGTAGAGCGCACCGGTTGAAATCCGATGAGACGTTCGGAAAGCTGGCCGCTCGTATGCGCCATCATCCAAGCCGATACCGCGACGATGGTTGTCGCGATCGCTAGGACGGCGTACGCGCCGATCTCACCCGTTCGCGTTGCGACTCACGAGCAACGTCGTCGTCGAGTAGCCCGCCATCCCGATGAGCGTCCAGCCGATGTGGTTCATCCCGCGCGCGCTCCAAGATTTGCGCTTCGCCCCCGATGGGTCGATCTGTCGATGATCAGTACCGACCACGTTAACGAATTTCTCACTGTCGCGCCAACCTTTCCGATGCTCAATAGGACCCAACCACGGCACCAGAGAAAAAGTTGGACCAAACGACATGGCGCTGCCAAGCGGCGTGTAACATTCGCGGGCTTGCAGACGAAACTCCTCAAGATAAACCAGGGAGTTCTCGATGTTGACCCGCCGTTCGGTTCTAATCGCCTCGCTCGTCGCAGGCGCCTTAGCTTCGTCCGCCTTCACTTCGTCCGCCTTGGCGGAAACCGCCTCGACGTTCGATGCTAAGGCGTTTGCCGATGCGCAGAAGGCCGGGAGGCCGATCCTGATTTCGATCCATGCTTCGTGGTGCCCAACCTGCAAGGCGCAGGCGCCCATCCTGAGCGAATTGAGGGCCAATCCAAAGTTCAAGGATCTGGCATATTTCGTGGTCGATTTCGATAGCCAGAAGGATATCGTGAATCGTTTTGGTGCCCGCGCGCAATCGACCCTGATCGCGTTCAAGGGCGAAAAGGAAGAGGGCCGCTCGGTCGGCGATACCAGGCGGGATTCCATCTACGCCCTTGTGAGCAGATTGCTCTGATTGGGAAAGCCGGCTTGCACCGTCCCGCGTTGGCGCACTAGACGCCCCGATAGGGGACGCGCTCACGCATTTCGTCTCGCCACGCGGCCGCGAGTGGATTTTCCTGAAAGCACCAGCAATGACGATTGGCAGCGCAGTTCTGGCATTTTTGGCAGGAATCCTTTCGATCCTCTCGCCATGCGTGCTCCCGATCTTGCCGATTGTGCTGGGAACGGCGTCTTCAAAACACCGACAGGGTCCGTTGGCGCTTGCCGGGGGCCTGTCCATTTCGTTTGTAGCGATCGGATTGTTCCTGGCTACGGTTGGCCACTCCATAGGGCTGGAAGCGGACCGGGTGCGCCATGTCGCGGCGGCCCTTATCATCATCATAGGCGTCGTGCTTCTGGCACCACCCCTTCAGGCGCGCATCGCGGTAGCTGCGGGCCCGATCGGAAACTGGGCGGATAGCCATTTTTCCGTAACCCGCGCCAACGGCCTCGCCGGGCAGTTCTGGATTGGCGTGCTGCTGGGTGCCGTATGGAGCCCCTGTGTGGGGCCGACGCTCGGGGCCGCATCGCTGCTCGCCGCGCAGGGCAAGGATCTCGGTCAGGTTGCGCTTACGATGTTTGCTTTCGGCTTCGGCGCAGCACTTCCGCTGTTGGCACTGGGATGGCTATCGAGAGAGACGATGATCTGTTGGCGCGCCACGCTGCTATCGGCCGGCAGCGGAATGAAATCCGCACTCGGTCTTTTGTTTTTGGTCGTCGGTTTTCTGATCATAACTGGCATAGACAAGAGAGTTGAGGCTTTCGTGGTCGACGCATCGCCGCAATGGCTGATCGACCTTTCGACGCGGTTTTAGGTCTTCGGGCGGTCTCGGTATCTTCGCACGGTTTCCAAAATGCGTCGCGCCCATGATGCCGGCTTGACGATGCTACGGCATTCATCGATCGCGAAAGTCAGGCCCGGCTCACGCCGAGCCTCGTTTTCGATGACAGTTGATTGAATTACGCCGGCTCGAACTTGCCTTTGGCCGCCGCGCATTTTTCCTTGGTCATGCCGGCAAAACCCTGGCCCTTGCATGCGTTCTGGCCCTTGCATGCATTCGCAGCGCCCTTGCAGGCGCTTTGTCCCTTGCAAGCGTTGACACCGATGCAGTGGCCTGCGCCGGCCGCATAGGTAACAGTCGACATAGACGTTCCAGCCAGGAAAAGCGTGGCAGCAGCTGCGGCGATAGCGGCACCGGATTTCGAAGTGATTTTCATTTCTTCCTCCAAACGGTTTCAAAGGATGCACCGCCTTCGGACCAAGATGCGATTCCGGGTCGAGAGACCTGCACCGAACGAAATTTCGTTTGGAGTTTTCCAACGTTACGCTGAAAACAGGCCAAAGTTGCCAACTCTCGATTTTGTGATCGGTCTGGCCAGTGTGGCCTAACAGTTGAGGGGCGTTCCGTCTCTCAATGCGTCAGCGACTGGGCCATAAGCATTAACGGATCCGAATCACGCTGCTCGGACCGTGGCCAGAAATTTTCCGACTTCCGCTCTGAGACGGATGCTCTCGAGCGAAATCGTCTTGGCGGACGATAGCACCTGACTCGAAACTGAACCGGTCTCGCCAGCGCCGCGACTTACATCCGCGATGCTGCTGGCGACCGCGCCGCTCCGCGTTGCCGCTTGTTGCACGTTGCGTGTGATCTCCTGCGTAGCTGCGCCTTGCTGCTCGACTGCGGCTGAGATGGCCGAGGAGATTTCGGAGATCAGATTGATCGTGGTGCCGATGTCCCGGATGGCCTCAACCGATTCTTTGGTCGCTGCCTGCATTCCGGCTATCTGGACAGTGATCTCGTCCGTGGCTTTTGCAGTCTGGGCCGCGAGCAGCTTCACCTCGGACGCAACAACCGCAAAACCGCGCCCGGCTTCGCCAACACGAGCAGCCTCAATGGTCGCGTTGAGCGCGAGCAGGTTGGTCTGCTCTGCCACGGCCGTAATCAGCTTGATCACATCTCCGATACGTGAAGCCGACTGCGAGAGTTGTGCGATCTTGGCATCGGTGCTTTCGGCCTGTTCGACCGCTTCGCCGGAAATTCTGCTTGCTTCCTGAACCTTGCTACCGATTTCCTGGACTGAGGACGTAATCTCTGCAGCGGTTTCTGCGACGGATTGGACGTTGCTCGACACTTCCTGTGAGGCAACGGCAGCTTCACAGGATATCCTGCCAGTGTTGTTGGCGGTAGTCGTCAAGG
>JBOHIT010000677.1:0-4347 GCA_050726155.1 Bradyrhizobium sp. | reverse complement strand
CGGCATGACGTCAGAACAAGTCACCCTCGTGCAGCAAAGTTTCGCCAAGGTCGCCCCGATCTCCGAGCAGGCGGCGGAATTATTCTACGGCCGCCTGTTCGAGGTGGCCCCCGGCGTCCGGGCGATGTTTCCGGACGACATGACCGAACAACGCAAGAAATTGATGGCGACGCTCGCCGTCGTGGTCAACGGATTGACCAACCTCGAAGCCGTGCTCCCGGCCGCAAGCGCGCTCGCCAAGCGTCACGTCAGCTACGGCGCCAAGGCCGAGCACTATCCCGTCGTCGGCGGAGCGCTGCTGTGGACACTGGAAAAAGGGCTCGGCGAGGCCTGGACGCCGGAGACCGCCGCAGCCTGGACCGCCGCCTACGGCACGCTGTCCGGTTACATGATTTCAGAAGCCTACGGCAGCGCTCAAGCCGCCGAGTGAGGATACGTCATGAGCGAACCGCTGGTGATCGTCGGCAACGGAATGGCCGCCGCGCGTCTGGTCGATGAACTGGCCAAGGTCGCGCTTGGGCGCTACGCCATCGCCGTCATCGGCGACGAGCCGCGCCTGGCCTATAATCGCGTGCTGCTGTCGTCGGTTCTCGCCGGCGAGACCGCCTCGCACGACATCGAGCTGCGGCCCGCCAGTTGGTGGCGCGATCGTGGTGTCACGCTGAAGTACGGCTGCCTCGCCACCGAGGTCGATGTCGGGCGGCGCGAGGTCAAAATCGAAAACGAAGAAAGCGTCCCGTTCTCGAAGCTGATCCTGACCACCGGCTCGTCGCCGCTGCGGCTCAACGTGCCCGGCGCCGACCTCGCCGGCGTGCACACGTTTCGCGACAGCCGCGACGTCGATCTGCTGCTGACTTTGGCCGCGCAGAAGAAGCGCGTGGTGGTGGTCGGGGGCGGGCTGCTGGGACTCGAAGCGGGCTACGGCCTCGCCAAGGCCGGCGCGCCGGTGACGCTGGTTCACTTGATGGACCGGCTGATGGAACGGCAACTTGATGCGCCGGCGGCCGAGCTGTTGAAATCGCTGGTGGAGCGCAAGGGCATTGAGATTTTGCTCAACGCCAATACCGCGCGCATCCACGGCGAGAGGCGCGTCGAGGGCGTCGAACTCACCGATGGCCGCCGCCTCGACGCCGACGCCGTGATCTTTGCGGCCGGCATCCGGCCGAACATCGCTTTGGCCAAAGAAGCCGGCATCGCCGTCAACCGCGGCATCGTGGTCGACGACCAACTGCAGACCGGTGCGCCAGACGTGTTTGCGATCGGCGAATGCGCCGAACACCGCGGCATCTGCTACGGCCTGGTCGAGCCGGCCTATGAGCAGGCGCGCGTGCTGGCGCGCCATCTCGCAGGCCACGACGCCAGCTATGGCGGCAGCGTGGTGGCGACCAATTTGAAGGTCTCCGGCGTCAGCGTGTTCTCGGCGGGCGATTTCATCGGCGCTGAGGGTTCCGAGACCATCGTGCTCAGCGATCTCAATTACGGTACCTACAAGAAGCTCGTGATATCCCAGGGACGTTTGACCGGCGCGGTGCTGATCGGCGATGTCAGCGACGCGCTCTGGTATCTCGAACTGATCCGCAACCGGCAGCCGACGCTGCGCATTCGCGCCGACATGATGTTCGGCCGCTCGCTTGCGATCCGTTCAGAGGCGGCATGATCCGGCTGCTCCCATGACCGTCGTCGACCCCCAACTGCGCGCCACCAAGACCACCTGCGCCTATTGCGGCGTCGGCTGCGGCGTGTTGGCAACGCCCGACGGCCGCGGCGGTGCGGCAATCTCGGGGGATCCCGAGCACCCCGCGAATTTCGGCCGGCTGTGCTCGAAGGGCTCGGCGCTCGGCGAGACGCTGGGCCTCGAGAATCGTTTGCTGCATCCGATGATCCGCTGCGACAAGGGCAACATGGAGCGCGTGGCCTGGAGTGACGCGCTCGACCACGTCGCGCACCGCTTCCAGCACATCATCGCGCGTGACGGTCCGGGCGCGGTCGCGCTCTATCTCTCCGGCCAGTTGCTGACCGAGGATTATTACGTCGCCAACAAGCTGATGAAGGGCTTTGTCGGCAGCGCCAATGTCGATACCAATTCGCGGCTGTGCATGGCGTCATCGGTCGCCGGCCATCGCCGCGCCTTCGGCGCCGACACGGTGCCGGGCTGTTATGAGGATCTCGACGAGGCCGACCTGCTGGTGCTGGTCGGCTCCAACGCGGCCTGGTGTCATCCGGTGCTGTACCAACGCATGCTGGCCAACAAGCAGCAGCGCGGCGCCCGCATCGTGGTGATCGATCCGCGCCGGACCGACACAGTCGGCGAGGACGATCTGTTTCTCGGATTGAAGCCGGGTACCGACACCGCCTTGTTCTCAGGATTGCTGGTGCACCTCGCCGACAATGGCGCGCTCGACCGCGACTACATCGAACGCCACACGTCAGGCTTCGAGGATGCGATGGCGCGGGCGCGCAGCATGGCGGGCAGCGTCGGCGCGACAGCGCTGGCGACCGGCCTGTCCGAGCAGGACGTCGCAACGTTCTTCCAGATCTATGCCAACACGCCGCGCGTCGTCACGATGTACTCGCAGGGCGTCAACCAGTCGGCGCAGGGCACCGACAAGGTCAACGCCATCGTCAATTGCCACCTCGCCACGGGACGGATCGGTAAGGTCGGCGCGTCGCCGTTCTCGCTGACCGGACAGCCCAATGCGATGGGCGGCCGCGAAGTCGGCGGGCTTGCCAACCAGCTTGCAGCTCATATGGCCTTCACGCCGCCGGACATCGACCGCGTGCGCCGGTTCTGGAAGGCGCCGCGGATCGCCACCCATGAAGGGCTGAAAGCGGTCCAGATGTTCGAGGCGATCGCGCGCGGCGAGATCAAGGCGCTGTGGGTGATCGGCACCAACCCGGCGGTGTCGCTGCCGAACGCGGACGCCGTCCGTGAGGCGCTGAAGAAGCTCGAATTGTTCGTCGTTTCCGAGAATGTGAAATCGAACGACACGGTGGACGCCGGCGCGCATGTGCTGTTCCCGGCGCAGGCCTGGGGCGAGAAATCCGGCACCGTGACCAATTCGGAGCGCCGCATCTCGCGCCAGCGCGCGTTCCTGTCCTCGCCGGGCGAGACGCGGCCCGATTGGTGGATCATCGGCGAGGTCGCCAAGCGACTCGGCTTTGGCGCGGCGTTTGATTTCGCTTCGGCGGCCGACATTTTTCGCGAGCACGCGGCACTCTCTGCGTTCGAAAACGAAGGCAGCCGCGATTTCGATATCGGCGGCCTGAAGGCGCTGTCGGACGAGGGCTTTGACGCGATGGCCCCTGTGCAATGGCCGCTCCGGCTCAATGCGCAGCCGCAGGCGCGCTTCTTTGCCGAAGGCGGCTTCTTTGCCAGCGAACAGAAGGCGCGTTTCATCGCGCCGGAGATTCCAGCACTGCGCACGGAAACCACGGCCGCGCGCCCGCTGCGGCTGAACACCGGCCGCATCAGGGATCAATGGCACACCATGACCCGATCAGGGATGAGCCCGCGGCTCGGCCAGCATCTGCCGGAGCCCTATATCGAAGTGCATCCGGACGACGCGGCACGGCACGGCGTGGCCGATGGCGATTTCGCGCGGGTCACCACCGATTACGGACAATGCACGCTGCGGGTGGTCGTTAGCGAGCGCCAGCAGCGTGGCATGCTGTTCGCGCCGATCCACTGGAGCGCGGTCACGGCGACCGGCGCGCGCGTGGGCTCGCTGGTCGCCCCACACACCGATCCATTTTCCGGCCAGCCCGAGAACAAGGCGACGCCGGCCTCGATCGCGCCCCACGAATACGTGTTCCGCGGCTTTGCGCTGTCGCGCGCGCCGCTCGAATTGCCGGATCATGCCTGGTGGGCGCGCGTCGCCGTCAATGGCGGTTATGGCTATCTGCTGGCCGATAATGCGGATCTCAGGGGCTGGCAGGCCTGGCTCGGATCGACCACCGGCGATGACCTCGCCGAATACAAGGATTTCGGCGGCGGCGTTTATCGCGCGGCGTCCTTTGCCGGCGACCGCATCGAAACCTGCCTGTTCATCGGCCCCGCCCAGGACGCCGGCGACTGGAACGTGGTCAAGGGACTGTTTGCCGCCGATGCGCTGAGCAACGACCAGCGCCGCATGCTGCTGTCGGGCAAATCGACCGACGGCCTTGCCAATGCCGGCCCGATCGTCTGCGCCTGCTTCGGCGTCGGCCGCACCACCATCTGCGATGCGATCGCAGCCGGCGCGCGCTCCGCCGCCGACATCGGCGCCAAGCTGAAGGCGGGCACCAATTGCGGCTCCTGCATTCCGGAAATGAAACGACTGATCGCGCAGACCGCGCCGAATGCCGTGC
>JBOHIT010000676.1:0-2538 GCA_050726155.1 Bradyrhizobium sp. | reverse complement strand
CTCCTGAGCTTGCCGCGCCACCCCCCACCCCCGACCTCGAGAGCGAGCTTTGCTCGCCTCGGACCCCCCCGCTGCGCGGGGGGAGGGGAGAAGATTTCGGCCACATCAGCGCCACCGTCTCCGAGAGATCGCCGACATAATCATAGGACAGGCCGAACAATATGGGATCGGTGCGATCCGTGATCAGGTCGCGAATAAGTCCGGGCTTGGCGTGCTTGAACGACAGCGCGCCGGTCAGCGCCGCCAGCGCATAGCCGCGGTCGGGATCATCGGTCTCACGAAAATAGGCCGTGATCAGCCGCAGCTTGTTGTTGCGGCCGGGCTCATAGGCGAGGCGATCCAGCAGTTCGGCGAAGCGGTTCATGCGCCGGCCTCGTTAGCAGGCGGCGCCTCATGCTCATCCTCGTCGCCGTAGCCGACCAGATCGAGCGGCTTTGCTGCGAGGCCCTTGGTCTTGCACCAATGCACCAGCGCATCTTCCTGGCCGTGCGTGACCCAGATTTCTCCGGCGCCGGTGGCTTCGATGGTCGCGGTGAGGCCGTCCCAGTCGGCGTGATCGGAAATCACCAGCGGCAGTTCGACGCCGCGCTGGCGGCCGCGGGCCCGCACCCGCATCCAGCCCGAGGCGAACGCTGTCACCGGATCGGCAAACCGCCGCGTCCAGACGTCCGAGGTCGCCGACGGCGGCGCCAGCGTGATGGTGCCGGCCAGATCGGCCTTCTTCATGCCCTTGACGTCGCGCAGTTCGCCGAGCTCAACGCCACGGCTCTGATAATAGTATGTGATCGCTTCCATCGCGCCGTGCAGGTAGATCGGCGCGTCATACCCGGCCTCGCGCAATAGCGCGATCACGCGTTGCGCCTTGCCGAGCGAATAGGCGCCGACCAAATGCGCGCGCTCCGGGAACAGCGCCACCGAGGCCAGCAGCTTCTTCACCTCGTCCGCGGCGTTGCCATGCCGAAACACCGGCAGGCCGAACGTTGCCTCCGTGATGAAGACGTCGCACGGCACCACCTCGAACGGCGTGCAGGTCGGATCGATGGCGTCCTTGTAGTCGCCGGACGCCACGATGCAGGTGTCCTTGCAGGTGACGGAAATTTGCGCCGAACCCAGCACATGGCCTGCGGGATGGAATTTGACGGAGACGTCGCCGAGCCGGAGTTCCTCGCCATAGGCGATTGCCTGCGTACTGCCTGCGAAATTCTCGCCATAGCGCAAACGCATCATGTCGAGCGTTTCTTGCGTGGCCAGAACGGCGCCATGGCCGGGACGGGCGTGGTCGGAATGGCCATGGGTGATCACGGCGCGTTCGACTGCGCGGACCGGGTCAATGTGGAAGCCGCCCGGCTTGCAACAAAGACCGGCGGGAGCTGGCAGCAGGATGTCTTGCGGACGCATCTCGGTTATATAGGGCGTATTGCGGCGCTTTTTACCCACCACATAGAGCCCATGCCCACGCGAATATTCCTGACCTCCGGCGATCTGATGGCCGATCGCCGTTATGATTTCGCGCGCGACCTGCAATTGAAGGGCGACCTGCCCGCCGCCGCCGATTTGCTGCTGCAGGCAACGGATCTGGCGCCGAATTTCGTCACCGCCTGGTTCACGCTCGGCGATATCCGCGAAACGCTCGGGGAACGCGATGCGGCGATCGCGGCATTCCGCAAGGCCTGGGCCGGCGATCCCGACGATCGCCACGGCGCGAGCCTGCGGTTGATGCGGCTCGGTGTCGAGCCATTGGCCGCGATGCCGCAGGGCTATGTGCAAACACTGTTCGATCAATATGCGCGACGGTTCGACTCGGCCCTGGTGGACGATCTCGGCTATCGCGGCCCGGAGCTGCTGTTCAGGGCGGTGCTGTCGGTGCGCGCGGCGGCCCGCAAGCCGGCGTTCTTCAAGCGCGCGATCGATCTCGGCTGTGGCACTGGATTGGCCGCCACTGCCTTTGCCAGGGAGGTCGATCATTTCATCGGCATCGATCTGTCGCCGCGCATGATCGAGCGTGCGCGCGCGACCGGCTTTTACGCGGAACTCGAAGTCGCCGACATGGTGCAGGGCCTGCGCGCCAGGCCCGACGGCAGCGCCGATCTCATTCTGGTGGCCGACGCCTTGATCTATGTCGCCGATCTCGCGCCCGTGCTGGCGGAATCAAGACGCGTGCTGGCCGCTGGCGGCCTGCTTGCCTTCACCACGGAGACGCATGCCGGCGAAGGCGTCATCATCGGCGAGGGGCTGCGCTACGCCCACGCGGCCGCCTATGTGCGCGCATCGGTGGAAGCCGCCGGTCTCACACTATCACTGCTCGAAGATCGCTCGGCTCGCACCGAGGAAAACGTCCCGGTGCCGGGCCTGGTCGCGGTTGCATCGAAATCCTGAGCTTCGCTTTCCCTCTCCCCTTGTGGGAGAGGGTGGCTTCGCGAAGCGAAGACGGGTGGGGGGTCTCTCCTCACGGTAAGACTTGAGACGCGGATAGAGACCCCTCATCCGGCGCCATAGCCGATGCAAAGCATCGGCGTTCTAAGAACGGCGGCCGGAGGC
>JBOHIT010000675.1:0-24803 GCA_050726155.1 Bradyrhizobium sp. | reverse complement strand
GTTGAGGGCTATATCGAATATCCATGTGCGTCCTCCGTCAGGAGCATTTTTGTTTGGAAGGGACGATCCGATAGATAGATAACGGTGCCTCCTGAGCGCCGCAGTATTTCATCCCGAACGTTGGCTTGGTGCGATGCAACGAAGGCTCACGGTCCAAGTCCAAATCAAGACGCGGTCGTTCAGTGATGAACGCCGGCCCGGCCAATTGACAGCATTCCGAATTAATTCTAACAATTGTTTGGAAATATTCCTACCTCGGGCGACCGACGTCAAGAGGAAAGCTCGAGGATCCTTATGTCGCGGAAAGCGTTCGGATGCAGCGAGCCTTCGTGGGAGCTTACGTCTCATGGCACTGAAGGAAAAGGCCGCCATCACTGGCGTGGGAGAAACCGCGTATACTCGCATGTCGGGCAAGAGCGTACTTGCGCTGCAACTCGAGGCCTCGTTGAATGCGATCGCGGATGCGGGGATTAGCCCCAAGGAAATCGACGGCATTATTCCATATTCCAATTCGCCTGTCGTAGCTGAAGACTTCATCACGAATTTCGGTATATCCGACCTGCGCTTTTCAGCCACCACGCCGCTCGGCGGGGCGAGCTGTGTCGCGGCGATACAATGTGCATTGCTCGCGATCAGCGGTGGGGTGTGCAATCACGTGCTGATTCCGATCGGTCGTAACGGCTCGTCTGCAGGCCGTATCGGCACGCGTGTTCAGCAGATGCCCCAGTTCAAGGTGGTGGGCGAGCATGAAATGCCGGTCGGCGCGATCGCCCCGGCACAACTCTATGCGCCGATGGCGCGTCGCCATATGGAACTGTTCGGCACAACAAGTTTGCAGCTTGGCGAAATCGCCGTGTCTACCCGTCACAACGCAATTCTCAACGGCAATGGGATGATGACGAAACCCCTGACGATCGAGGATCATCAGGCCTCTCGCATGATCTCCGATCCCTTGAGGCTCTATGACTGCAGTTTGGAAAGCGACGGCGGCGCGGCGATCGTGGTCAGTGGCGCAGATCGGGCGAAGGATCTTCGTAAGGCCCCAGTTTACATCATGGGGGTTGCCGAAGGCCACCCGGATTCACCGAGCGTCATCACGCAACGCCCGGATTTGACGCGCCTCGGAATCGCGAAGGCTGCGCCAAAAGCATTTGCCATGGCCGGTGTTTCCCCCGGGGATATCGACGTTGCCGAGATCTACGACTGCTTTACCTACATTGTTCTGTGTCAGCTTGAAGACCTCGGTTTTTGCAAGAAAGGCGAGGGGGGCCCGTTTGTCGCGAGCGGAGCCATTCGGCTTGGAGGAAAATTGCCGATCAACACCCACGGCGGTCTGCTTTCTCAGGCTCATATGGTCGGCATGAACCATATTGTTGAACTTGTGCGTCAACTCAGGGGAGAAGCCGGCAAAGCACAGGTCAGGGGCGCCGGGATCGGCCTTGTGACGGGCTACGGCGACATGGGCGACGGGTCCGTCGCGATCATGCGCAGAGGATGACGGCCATGACCGCGGAGGCCTACCTCAAGCCCGTTCCTGAGCCCACCCATGAGTCCAAGCCTTATTGGGACGGACTCAGGAGTGGACGGCTGCTCCTTCAGAAATGCGGGCAATGTGGAAAAATTCGTCACTATCCGAGGCCGGTTTGTGACGCCTGTTATTCGTTCGAGGTGAACTGGATAGAGGCCTCTGGCCGGGGAACGGTCCATAGCTGGACGATCACCCATCACGCGTTCAATCCCGGATTCAAGCTCGAACTCCCGTACATCCTGGTCACAATAGACCTTGACGAGGGCGTGCGGATGCAAGTCCCTCTCCGCGGCGCCAGGGAGGCGGACGTCAGACTCGGGCTGCCGGTTCGTATCATTTTCGAACAGGCCAAGCCCGATCTGGTGACTCCCGCCTGTGTAACCGCGTCGTGACCATCTCATAACCGGTGCCGGCATCAGCATGAACATCGACATTGACGCATTACGAAAGAATATCGGGACGAAAATTGTCGAGGAGGACGTAGCCACCCAAGCCCCCCTCCGAGGACTCGCGCTCACCTTCGATCGGGAGGAGCGGATACCGGGGGCCGGCGGACCGATCCCGCCGGGGTGGCATCTGGTGTATTTCGCGCCTCTGTCGCCCAAGGCGATCCTTGGGGATGATGGATTGCCGACTTCTGGCGGCGTTCTGCCGCCGATGCCGTTCCCACGGCGCATGTATGCGGGGACCGAGCTGACCTTCCACGATCCCATTCGCGTCGGCGATGCGCTCACGCGCGAGACGGAGTGCACCGATATTTCGCTGCGGTCGGGTGGCACCGGGACATTGATCTTCGCGACGCAGACCCGTCGGATTTTTACGCCTCGCGGCCTCGCGCTTGTAGAACAAAGCCACACCGTGTTCCGCGAAGAGGTGAAGTCTGGAGAGAAGAGCGCCACGCCGAAAAGGAACAAGCCGCCAGCCGATACTCCGTGGCGCAGGACGATTACGACGGACCCGGTGTCCCTGTTCCGTTATTCCGCGCTGACCTTCAACCCGCACCGCATTCATTACGATCGAGATTATGCGATGCGCATCGAGGGTTATCCCGGACTTGTTGTGCATGGTCCATACTCGCAGCAGTGCCTGATTGACCTTGCGCGCGATCACGCTCCAGGACAAACGCTAAAATCGTTCACGCAGCGAGCCCGTGCGCCACTATTCGACACGGCGCCCTTCAGCATTGTTGGCCGCCCTCTTGACGGCGGAAAAGGCGCGGAGCTGTGGGCCCTCACGCCGGAGGGGACTATCGCCATGGAAGTTACACTTCGGTACACGTGAAAGTGAAAGCCCAAAGGACCATAAACATGAACATACCCAAGTCAGAAGCCATCCCCGTGATGCCGGCGGCCTCAGCTGTTATCCTGCGCAATGGTTCGGCAGGGATCGAAGCGTTTATGGTGGTGCGTCATCATCAGATAGACTTTGCATCCGGAGCGCTTGTATTTCCCGGCGGCAAAGTCGAGCCGGAAGACGGGAATGAGCTTTGGCGACATTCAATATCGCCAAGTGGTTCAGAACCGAGTTTATCCTTCTGGATCGCTGCCATTCGCGAGACCTTCGAGGAGGCGGGCTTGCTATTGGCTAGGCGGCAGGATGAGCCGCAGTTGCTCGGCGCCGATGAAACCCGCATCATCGTCGAGACACATCGGCATGCTCTAATCGACGGCAAGATTTCGTTTAGCGAGCTGCTTGAACAAGAAAAACTGAAGCCGGCCCTAGATCTCATGGAGCATTTCGCCCATTGGATTACGCCACCTGGACCGCCCCGGCGATTCGATACTCATTTCTTCCTTATTGCTGCCCCGGTCGAGCAGACCGGAGCGCACGACGGATTGGAGGCGACCGAGGGATTCTGGATCGCGCCACGCCAAGCCATATGCGATGCCGATGCTGGGCATCGCATTCTGCTTCCGCCCACCCGTCTCAACCTGCAAAAGCTGGCACAATTTCCGTCGGTGCAAGCTGCGGTGGAGGCGACCCAGCTCTCGAAGGTCGTAACCGTGTTACCGCGTGTCGAGCGGGTCGAAGGCGGGCGGCGGCTCATGTTGCCCATCGAAGCCGGCTATGGCGTATCAGAATTGTTCATTCCGACTGCGTGAACTAGTAGGCATTCGTGCGCCAATAGAGTAGCGTTTGTGAATTTGAGCGAATGCGATTTCGCAGTATTGGGAAACAAAACCGCAGATCCGCGGTCGACCTAAGACGGGCGCGCAGTCCGGAAACACATCGATTGAGTTAGAGAACTGCCCCGCAAAATGGTAAGCGCATCGTTTAGAAGACTGAACGCCAGATGAAACTGGAAGCGGGGTGTGATGGCTGACGCCATGGATCGGCTCGAAGAATGGAGGTGGCATTACAACAACGCAGACCTCATACCTCACTCGGTAGCTTGACGCCGAGCGAGTTCGCACACTTATCGGCATGCGCCTAAACTTTGGTCCGCGCGAGGGGTCGACCGTGTTTCCTCGCCAAGCGGATACAAGTCGCAGACTGTTGCTTCTCAGTGAGCAATCAGTAGCGGAACGGCGGCGTCTCGTAGCAAGGATCGGGTCACGCCGCCAAAGATCATTTCGGTCGTTCGAGCATGGCTATAAGCGCCGACAACAATGAGATCGGTATTGTGGCGTTCCGCATAAGCCAGGATGACGTTGGCGATGGGGTCGCCATGCGACTGCACCTGTTCGACGACCACCTTGGCTCCGTGACGGGTCAGATAATGAGCCACGTCCGCGCCAGGCTCCTCGCCGTGACGGGGATTCTTCTGCGGATCGACCACGAGGATGGTAACGGACAGCGCGCCGACGAGAAACGGAAGTCCATCTGCTATAGCGCGCCGCGCCTCCCGGCTGGCATTCCAAGCGACAACAACATGCTCGGCAGCGGACCCCGTCCAGGGCTCCGGCAAAAGGAGAAATGGCACGCCGGTGGCGATAAGAAGCGCTTCAGCCGACCAGTCGCTCGGCAATCCACCGGGTCGCGGACCACCGACGATCACCAGATCGGTATGTAGGGAATTCAGCGTAACGCTGTCATTGACGTCACCTTGACGGAGGAAGCGGAACTCGAAGCTGATGTCTTCACGAGCACAGCCTGCCGAGAAACTTCGGTTCGCAGCGTCCATCGCAGCTGCTTCACTTGCCTGGTGGCGGTCAATGACGAGCCGAACAGCCTGCTGCCCTCGAACAAAAGATTCCGCGGGACTACCATCCCAAATCGATGGCACCGCGAAAATTCCGATGAGGTGAGCTCCATGACGGAATGCCATCCTAACCGCATAGGAGGTGCGCGCCTCACCGGCGGGCGAGGGGTCGACAAAGACAGCTATGCTTTTGAATGGCATTGAAAAATCCCCCTCGCGCCACTAAGCGTGCCGACCGTGGGCTCGCCACGATCGGCATCGTAATATTAATCGTAATGTTGATCTAGATAGCCTCCCACCAGTCCGCACATTGATCGAGCTCAATGGGCGCCGCGTTCAATACGATCATCCGCGCAAGCCCTGGTCATCGACGGGACGAGCCAAAAACGGTTCATGAATGCGAGCAAAAGCATTCCGGCAAATAACACCAATTTCGCTAGAAGCGAGAAAATCGACCTGCCGCAGTGTCATGAAAGTTCCTCTTTTGGATTGGGCCCGGAGTAATTGCGGCGACGCGACTGCGTCAGCAGCACTTTTCGGAAGCGCGGCAGCGATACCATGAAATACGCGATCCCGATGGCTGACCAGTACTGGAAGCTCCGGCCAAACGATCTCGATCCCGGCCGCGCGGTAGAGAACCGCCATAATCTCCATTTAGCCGTCAAAGTTCTTCGAACGCATAACAACCGCTCGCAATCGCGTGTCGTTCACGCGTGTGGTCCGTCTGTCTTTGGCTGCTTGTCGGGATCTATGTTAATCCGAAACCACGTCACATAGAGGGCAGGCAGAAACAGCAGCGTCAGCAAGGTTCCGACGATGATGCCGCCCATCATGGCGTAAGCCATCGGCCCCCAGAAAACCTCCCGGGCAATCGGAATCAGCGCCAGGCTCGCCGCCGCGGCCGTCAGAATGATCGGGCGCATGCGATGCTCGGTCGCCTCTACGACCGCTTCCCAGGCCGGTCTTCCTTCGGCGCGCAGTTGCTCAATCTGCACGATTAGGATCACCGAGTTGCGGATAAGGATGCCGATCAGAGCCAGTACCCCTAGAATAGCGACGAAACCAAGCGGAGCACCGCTCGGCAGCAGCGCGGCGACCACGCCAATCAGGGCAAGTGGCGCAACCGCGAAGACCAGGAACAGCCGATGGAAGCTCTGCAACTGGAGCATCAGGATCGTCGCCATGCCAAACAGCATCAGCGGAACGACCGCGAGGATCGGCGCCTGGGCTTTGCCGCTTTCCTCGACGGTGCCCCCCACCGCGACCGAATAGCCTACGGGGAGCCTGGATCCGAATATTCCAATTTGCGGCTTGAGTTGGTCGACCACGGTCGCCGGCTGAACGCTGTCAAGAATTCCAGCCTTCAACGTGATTGTCGGCGAGCGCGAGCGGCGCCAGATCGTCGGCTGTTCGAGCTCGTAGCGGAATGAAGTGATGGCTGCGAGCGGGACGGATTGGCCGCTTGCGCCCGGCAACTGAAGATTGCGCAGCGTCTCGATCGAGCCACGTTCCGAAGCGTTCGCACGCCCGATCACTTTGACAAGGTAGATGTCGTCGCGGACCTGGGTGATCGAGGCTCCGGCGACCACGCCGTTCAATGTCGAGGCGATGTCTTCGGAAGTCACCCCCAGCTGACGGGCTTTGTCCTGCAGCACATCGACCTTGACGACCCGTTCGGGCTCCATCCAGTCGAAGACGACGTCGCTGAGATGCATGTTGGTGCTGATGATTCCTGCAAGCTGCTGGGAGAACTCGCGCACCTTGACGATATCGGGCCCGCTCACGCGATACTGGATCGGACGGCCGACGGGCGGTCCGATATCGAGTAGTTTCACGAAGGCGTCGGTGCCGGGGAATGTCTTCTTCAGATAGGCTTGAAGCTCGCTCTTCACGCGATCGCGTACCTCAAGGCCCTTGGTCACGATGATGATCTGACCGAACGAAATGTTCGCCGGCTGCACGTCGAATGAGAGGACGAAACGCGGCGCGCCCTCTCCCACATAGGTCGACCAATGATCAATGCTGTCATTGCTCTTGAGCGCTTCCCGCTCGAAACGAGCCATCTGCGCGCTAGTTTCGGCGATCGAACTGTTTTGCGGCAGATTCCAGTCAACGATGAGTTCGTCGCGATCCGACGATGGAAAAAATTGCTGCTGGACAAAGCCCATGCCGACAATCGACAGCGCAAAGACAGCAAGGGTGATCGCGATGACCGTCCAGCGCCAGCGCATGCTGACGCCCAGAAGGCGCGAGAAGCCAGCGGCGAACCAGCCCTTGGTCTCGTGGGTGTTCTTCATCGTCTCCGGAAGAATCGTCACGCCAAGCAAGGGCGTGAACAGCACCGCAACGATCCAAGAAACCACCAGCGAAACGGCGATGACGACGAACAGCGTGAACGTGAACTCGCCGGCAGCGCTGTTGTTGAGGCCGATCGGAATGAAGCCGACGACTGTCACCAGCGTCCCCGTCAGCATCGGAAATGCCGTCGATGTATAGACGTGGGTTGCAGCCTTCCGGAGTGTATCTCCGACTTCCAGCCGCGCGACCATCATCTCGACCGCGATCATCGCGTCGTCGACGAGCAGACCGAGGGCGATGATCAGGGCGCCGAGCGAAATGCGCTGCAGGGAGATCCCGGCATAGGCCATGACAAAGAAGGTGATCGCGAGCACCAGCGGAATCGAGATCGCTACGACGAGGCCGGCGCGCATTCCCAAGCTGATGAAGCTGATGGCGAGAACAATGGCGATGGCTTCGAACAGCGCGCGCGTGAAACCGGACACGGCGTGATCCACCACTAGCGGCTGATCCGACACGAGATGAACATCGACCCCGATGGGCAGGTCGGTGATGATCCTGGCCATTTCCTGCTTCAAGGCCACGCCGAAGTCCAACAGGTTTGCGCCCGCTTTCATGCCGATGGTGAGGCTGATCGCCGGCTCGCCTTTGAAACGAAATAGCGAGGTCGGCGGATCGGCATAACCGCGGGTAATGGTCGCAACGTCGGTGAGCGGAAAGAAGCGGTCGTTGACCCTGAGATTGACCGCTTTGAGGCTCTCCTCCGACGTGAACTGCCCATTGACCCGCACGCTGATCCGCTCCGGGCCTGCCTGCAGCACGCCGGAAGGCGAAATCGCGTTCTGGGCCTGAAGCGAAGCAAGGATCGAGCGCTGGTCCAGCCCCAGCGCCGCGACCTTGCGCGTGGAAAACTCCAAGTAGATGACCTCATCCTGCGCTCCGACGGTATCAACCCGGCCGACATTCGGAACGGTCAAAACCTTGGAACGAACCTCCTCCACGCGGTCGCGCAACTGCCGTTGCGTTAGACCGTCGCTCGTGAATGCATAAATATTGCCGTAGACGTCGCCAAACCGGTCATTGAACGTAGGCCCCACGACGCCTTGCGGGAAATCACCCTTGATGTCGCCGATCATATTGCGCACGCGCACCCAGGTCGGCTCGACGTCGCGCGCCTTTGTGGTGGCGCGAAGGTTCACGAAAATCGTGGTTTGCCCCGCGGTCGTGACGCTGCGCGTGTAGTCGAGCGACTCCAGCTCCTCGAGCTTCTTTTCGATCCGATCGGTGACCTGGCGCGTGACTTCCTGAGCGGACGCGCCCGGCCATTTCGCCTGGATCACCATCGTCTTGATGGTGAAGTCCGGATCTTCCTCGCGCCCGAGTTTCAGGTAGGAAAACAGCCCGGCCGCCATGAAGGCGATCATGAAATACCAGACAAGCGAACGATGCTGGAGCGCCCAGTCCGAAAGGTTGAATGACTTCACAGCGGGGTTTCCTGATCAATACGGACCTTCTGGTGTTCCGTCAGGCGGTGCACGCCCGCGGTCACGACGCGCGAACCCCTCTCAAGGCCTCCAACCACGTTCACGGCTCCTTCGCCATCGGGCACGCATTGAACTTCACGTGACGTCACGGTGCTGGTCGAGGGATCGACAAGCCACACGATTGTCTTGCTGTCTTTCCTGAGAATGGCTGACGATGGCAGCCGCAATCCGGCAACGGCCCCGCCGGGGATTTCGGTCATAATGGTTGCGCCCAGCCGGAACATTTCAGGCGGATTCTCAAGCGTGATGCGAACGCGCCGGCTCCGCGTCACTGGGTCGGCTTGTGGCGCGATTTCGCGAACCTTGCCTTCGGCACGGATCGACGGATCAAGCTGAAGCCCGACCATGAAGGGCACGCCGACCCGCAATCCGCCCGCCAGATCGTCGGCGACGTCGATGACGGCTTCGCGAATATCCGGGCGCGCAATGGTCACGACGGTCTGTCCCGGCGAGACGACCTGGCCGATTTCGGCACCGACGAAGGTGACGACGCCGCTGAAATCAGACTTCAACTGCGCGTAGCCGAGCTGTTCACGCGCCTTGGTCAGGTTTGACTGGGCGCGGACCAGCGTCGACTGCGCCGCTGCCGTCGCTTGTTCGGCCGTCTCGAACGTGGCCTTGGACGTGACATTCTTCTCCAGCAGCGTGCGCTGGCGATCCTCTGTCCCGGATGCGTTCGCCAGCTGGGCCTGGCTCTTCGACAATTCGGCGCTGGCCGAACGAACCGCAAGCTCGAGCGCGGCCGGATCGATCGCCGCCAGTGTCTCACCCTTCTTCACCGTATCGCCAACGTTGACCGGCCGCGCAATGAGCCGTCCCAACGTGCGAAAGCTGAAGTCGGTTTTGATCTGAGGCTGAACGAGCCAACGATGACGACATTCCTCGCCTCCGCTGACGAAACGATGACCGACATGACGGGCCGAACGGGAGCCGGCGCCGCGACCTCGTCCTTGCACCCTGCGACTGCGGCGCAGAGCGCGACCGCGACGCCAACCCGAATCCGAACGCCCATCGTCATGTTCCCTCACCGTCGAAGGTCACAGCCTGACCTGGCCTCAGCATTTTACCGCCGTCGGTGATGACGCGTTCTCCAGGCTGCAGGCCGCTGCGAACAACGAAGACGCCCTCTTCATAGCTGTCGACAACCACGGGCCTCAGCGAGACTGTCTTGGCGGCGGAATCGACAATCCACACCGCGGGCGTTTCGGCCAATACCGTCAGCGCACTCCAGGGCAGGACGATTCGCTGAACCGGGCTCCATCGCCCCTGACCGGTCACGACGCTTCCAAGCGTCATCGCCGCCGGCGTGTCGTCGATCGCGACCTTGACGCGGACCGTTGCCGTCTTTGGATCGACAGTCGGTGAAACTTCTCGGACGTATCCCTGAGCCGACACGCGAGGATCCGCAAGCAACGTCAAGGCGACGACATTGGTCGCAGGCTGCCTGAACAAGATTGATTCATTGACATCGAACACGGCATCGCGCGGTCCGTCCTGCGCCAGCGTGAAGGCCGACTGAGCCGCCTGTGCGAGCTGACCGACTTCGAGATTTCGCGCCGTGATCATGCCGGCGGCGCTGGCGCGCAACTCAGTATAGGTCAAGGCGTCTTTCGACGTACCAAGCTGAGCGTTGGCGGCTTCGAGCGAGCCCTCGGCCGTTCGCAAGCCCTCTTGGGCCTTATCAAAGGATGCTCGCGTGGGTAAAACCACCCTCCAGCAGCGCCTTCTGTCGCTCGAACGTGGCTGAAGCCACGCGTAGTAGAGATTCCGCCGCGGCGACGGCGGCCTTTGCCCCATCGAGGTCAGCCTGCTGCTCAACCGGATCGATCCGCGCCAACACGTCGCCTGCGTTCACATGCATTCCGACATCCACCAATCGTTCCGTCACCCGGCCGCTGACACGGAAGGACAGCTCGGTGCGAACCTTGGCCTGGATGTCACCCGTGAGTGCAATCACCACTTGGCGCGCCTGAAGCCGGACCGTTTCCGTTCGCACGAATGTTGGCTCCTTCAATGGGGCGGAGCTCTTGTCGTTGCAGCCCGCAAGGGTGAGGACGAGCGCAAGCACGCAAGCAAAGTGCAAAGGGTGTGACATGGACGTGCCGGGGTTGACGGGTAAGGTAAGCATTCCTATTATTGACTGACTAGAAAGTCAATAATAGGCCTCGGGCCGGATACGCGGTCAAGGACAGGAAGCCATGGAAGTTGGATTGAAGCCGAGGGCACGTCGCAAGGCCGAACGGCCCTCAGAAATCCTCAGCGCCGCTTTCGAGGAATTCGTCAAGAGCGGCTACTCCGCCACGCGTCTTGAAGACGTCGCGAAACGCGCCGGCGTGACCAAGGGCACGATCTATTTTTATTTCGACACCAAGGAGCGCGTTTTCGCCGAAATGATCCGCCATGTTTCGCGATCGATGTTTCCCGAACTCGACGGGTTCGTTGCGTCGCTCACGGGTCCGTATTCGAAGCGCCTGCATTCCTTGATCATCTTCGTATACAGCAGGCTTGCGGAAGACCGGGCCTCGCGCGAGATATTGCGCTTTCTGATTTCCGAAGGATCACGCTTTCCCGACCTCGTCGATCGGCACTACGAAGAATACCTGCGCCCTGTCATCGAACGGTTCCGCGAACTGATTGAAGTCGGGGTCACGGCCGGCGAATTCCGGGAGGCCCCCGCAATCAAGTTCACGGAGCTCATCATGAGCCCGGCGTTGCTTCTGAGCGTATGGTCGCTGTTGTTCGAAAGCCGAAAAAAGATCGACGTCACCGCCTTTATCGCCGCGCATGTTGATCTGCTGATGAATGGATTGTCGGCGGCGACCGCCATGTTGGAATAAAGCACGTCTTCTTCGCGTCACGTCAGTTTCATCCGTTTCGTTGACTTCAATGAGGCGGCGAGATTCGATCAACGAAATGTATGCGGCGCTGAAATCTAGCACGCAGATATCGCTCTGTTTGCCTCTCGGGCTTTCTGCCAAACGGCGTGCATGATGAAATCCGAAATCTCCTGGACTTAATCAACCTGAGTACGCTGCTCGAACCGACGTCTCGGCAAAGATCGACTTGCAAAAACTATCCTTTCACCAAGGTGATCAAAACGCCCCTGATCTCGCCTTGTGAACTGATGGTTACGGTCTGTCGCGCTCCGCGCGTCACAATTGAGAGTTTGGCGGCAAACCCCGCAGCTTCGACAAATACGCTGATGCGTCCGGCGCCTGCGCGGCCCTGCAGATTGCCGTTTATGTTTCGGCTGGCTTCCCCCCATGTCCCGGTCAGTGTTCCGGCCTGGCTCGTCACATCGCTGCTCAGGTCGAATTTGTAACTGTCACTTGCGCATCGCAGCGTCTGCTTCAAGTGATCGCCTTCGGCATCAGTCCTATAGCTGGCCCTGCACCTAATTCTTTCCGTGGATCCGTCGGAAAGCGAAACAGTACCTGTCCCTGACCACGCTCCCTCGAATCCCTTGAAGGTTCCTGACTGCGCAAAGCTTGTGGCCGCCGACAACGTCAGGGCCACAACTGTGAAAAGTACCAATTTGGCTGATTTCAAAACAAAAGCTCCTTTCCAACCCTCCGGACGGAACTAAAGAGAATTGAACCTCTCCAGTTCCCGGGCGGCACAGTAAATCGGACACCCCGTGCACGGGACAACGCGACCCAAATTGTAGCCCCAGAGGAGAAGTTGAGCTGGATTAGCCAGCCTTGACTGCATCCAAAGCATGCTTATAATAAGCATGCTTGCTAAAGGAAAGCAAATGGAACCTAATGCGCCGACACTTGGTTTTCTCGTGCACGACGTCGCGCGGCTGTTGCGGCGGCGATTCGAGCAGAATGCGCGCGGCTCTGGCCTGACCAGGTCCCAATGGCAGGTGCTGGCCTACCTGGCCCAGAACGAGGGGATCAACCAGACCGGACTCGCTGACCTGCTTGAGATCGAGGCGGTCACGTTGGGTCGCATCGTCGACAAGCTCGAAACTCAGGGACTGGTCGAAAGGCTGCCGGATCCTGCCGATCGCCGGGCCTGGATTCTGCGGCTCACGCCGGCCGCCCGCCCTGTGCTCACGCAGGTGCGCAATCTCGGCGATAGGACGCGCGGTGAGGCGCTGGCGGGATTATCCGAAGCGGACACCAGGCACCTGTTGATCACGTTGCAAAAACTCAAGGTAAACCTGATCCGCGCCTGCGAAGCGCCGGTCACAGGCCAGAGAAGAACAAGCCATGGCTAATTCTAGTGAAGTTCCCGGCGTCCGGAGTCCGGACGAAATTGATGGCTCCGGGACGGAGGATAATATCCGCCATCTAACTCGACGCGTGCCGGAGAGTAGCGATACGCCAGGCGCCGTCGCTGCCCGGTCGGAATCCAAAGCCCGGCCCGACGACCGCAAGCCGGAGGCAAGACCATCGGACGGACCTGCCCAGGCGCCGGCGGCCGTTCCTGCATCGCCAAAGAGATCGATGCGGCGGCCTTTGATGTTTGCCCTGCTGCCGGTGGCGCTGGTCCTTGGCGGCTATTTCTACGTCACGGGCGGCGCGGTGATGTCGACGGACAACGCCTACGTTCAGGCTGACATGGTCGGACTGTCTACCGACGTTTCCGGTATCGTTCGCGAGGTGCTGGTCAAGGACAACCAGACGGTTGCCAAGGGCGATATATTGTTCAAGCTCGACGATCTGCCGTTTCGACTGGCGCTACAGCGGGCCGAAGCGCAGCTTGGTAATACGCGCAACGTTCTCCTCGCCCTGCAGGCCAGCTACCGCAACATGCAGACCCAGGTCGAACAGGCAAAGACCGACGTCGATTTCAACACCGTGAATTTCAAGCGGCAGCAGCAATTGATCGCCAACAATTTCACTCCGCAGGCATCCTTCGACGCGGTCCGCAACACGCTGCAGGGGGCACAGCAAAAGCTTGCGTCGCTGACGCAGCAGCTTGCCGGCATCGCGGCCAACCTCAACGGCACTCCCGATGCCCCGGTCGAGGATCATCCCCGCTACAAGGATTCGCTTGCTTCGCGCGACGAGGCTGCGCGGCAGCTTGCGCACACGACCGTGCGGGCGCCGTTTGCCGGAATCGTGACCAACGTGCCGTCGCTGCAACCCGGCCAGTATCTTGCTGCCGCGACGACCGCCTTCAATATCGTCTCCTCGGATCATGTCTGGGTTCAGTCTAGTCCCAAAGAAACCGAATTGACTTACGTCAAGCCCGGGCAGCATGCAGTGATCGAGGTCGACTCTTATCCTGGCTACCAATGGACTGGCACCGTCGAAAGCATAAGCCCGGCATCGGCATCGAGCTTTTCGCTGCTGCCGGCAGAAAATAGCAGCGGGAACTGGGTCAAGGTGGTGCAACGCATTCCGATGCGTGTGCGTGTCGACAATACGCTAGGCAAACCGCCGCTGCGCGTCGGCATGAGCGTGGCACTGAGCATCGACACTGGACATCCGCGCGGATTCCCGCATTTTCTGACTGCGCTGCTCGGCGCGTCTGGAGCGTAACGTGCCTGGCGCCAGTGACACCTCGCCACAGGCGATCAACCGTCCTGCGATCACTGCCTGCATCATCCTTGCCGTCATCATGCAAGCGCTGGACACGACGATTGCCAACGTGGCGCTTCCCTACATGCAGGGCAGCGTCTCGGCAAGTGCTGATCAGATCAATTGGGTGCTGACGTCCTATATCGTGGCTGCGGCAATTATGACCCCGCCCTCAGGATTTTTCGCCAACCGATTTGGCCGCAAGCGCGTTCTCATGGTGGCGATCACCGGCTTCACCGTTGCCTCTGTGCTATGCGGAATTGCACAATCCCTGTTCCAGATCGTTGCATTTCGTCTGTTGCAAGGGATGTTCGGAGCGGCCCTCGTTCCAATCGCGCAATCGGTTCTGCTGGACATCTATACACCGGAAGAGCGCGGCTCGGCGATGGCGCTGTTCGGGGTGTCGGTGATGGTGGGCCCCGTGCTCGGCCCCGTGATCGGCGGATGGTTGACGGATCACTTCTCGTGGCGATGGGTATTCTATATCAATGTTCCGATTGGCGCCCTCGCGTTCGCGGGGATATCGCTCTACATGAGAGAGACCAGGATCACAGCCACCACAAGGCTAGATTGGCTAGGATTTGGAAGTCTCAGCGTCGCCATTGCGGCCATGCAGGTGTTTCTCGACCGGGGGGCGCAGCTTGACTGGTTCTCGTCCTTCGAGATTCTGATAGAGGCGGTCGTCGCCGCGTCGGCATTCTATATATTTCTTGTGCACACATTCACGGCAGAGCGCTCCTTCGTAAATCCAAAGCTGTTTCTCGACCGCAATTTCTCGGTTGGGATGTTCTTCATTTTTATCGTCGGCGTCACCTATCTAGCGTCGATGGCGTTGATGACGCCTTACCTGCAGACGCTGATGGGCTATCCCGTAGTGACTGCGGGACTTGTCATGGGTCCACGGGGACTTGGCACCATGGTCTGCATGTTCGTGGTCGGCCGCCTGATCGGCAAGATTGACACAAGACTTCTGCTCATGACCGGCCTGCTGCTGACCGCATGGGCTATGTACGACATGACGGGCTGGACGCCGGACGTCTCGCAGGGGACCATCGCCGTGACTGGCTTTGTCCAGGGAGCGGGATTGGGATTCTTATTTGTGCCGCTGACCACGGTGACGTTTGCTACGCTCGCACCGGAGCATCGTGCGGACGCGACCGGCCTCTACAATCTTTCACGCAATGTCGGCTCAAGCGTCGGAATATCGATCGTTTCCTACCTGTTGATCAGAAACAACCAGATCAATCACGCGATCATCGGGAGCCACGTCACCGCCGTAAACCGTGCATTCAACGACGGGGTGGTGCTGAAAATGTTGAGTCCGTGGACGGCAAGCGGCCGCGCGGCATTGGATCTCGTAATACAAAAACAGGCCGCGATCATCAGCTACATGAACGATTTTAAGTTGATGATGATCCTCAGTCTCGCCGCTATTCCCTTGTTGTTGTTGCTGCGTCGTGCTCCATCAGCGAGCGTGAGCGACCATGCAGCGGTGATGGAGTGAGCGAGTGGGCAAACCGTACAATATGCCCCTGCAACGATTGCTGAAAAAGTACTCTGCAGTTCAGCACGGTAGTTCCTTGAAAACGACAAGCCAAATCTTGGATCTGCAAGACGTCGAGCTTCCACTTTCGACTGGCGACCACGTGCAAATGAGCCCTCTGGGTCGGGCGCGACACCCAAAATATGATAACCGTCAGGGTATTTTGATCGGAAGAGGTTCGCCGAGCAGCTGGCGGGTTAAGTTTGACGGGTACAAAACAGTCCAAAGTATCCATGAAAGCTATTTAGAGCCGATCACTCCAGAGAGCAGAGACAGCGGCATCCATCTACAAAAGGAAAACCAGCGGGAACAAGAGAAATAGCCTCCGGCAATCCCGGGGCGGTTCACCATCGACGCCTGTCTTTTCGGAGCACCGCTTCGCCGCTTCCAAGGCAGCCTATTTGATGGGGTTATGGTACAAATTGCACGAACGTCGGCGCCTGACAGGGATCATGCATGCTCGCCTTGGTGGTCAGAGGCGTGAGACGCGAATGCATCTAAGCCATCAAATTTCGCTCTCATAAGAGAAGGCAGGCGAAGATCGTGGCGAGCGCCGCAATTATTCCCAAGATCACTGCAAGCACGACCAGCAGTGCCGTGTATCCAGAGACGGGGCGGACCGTTTCACTCAAATTTCCACCCTGAAACAATATCCGAGCTTCGGCTCTGCGCGAATGGCCGGCCAGCGGAGGGGGCTTCATTCCGGTGGCCGGCCGCTTCACGACGCAGTCCTGACGGCGGTCCCAAGCCAGTCGTCGTGCCGCGGGCCGGCGGGTCGCGCGATTTTTATTCTAAGAGCCGGACTGAAAAAGAAGCTGAGTGATTTCAGCCAGTTGTGATTCCTTCGGATTTGCGAAGATTCGAGGGAGAGCACGATGGCCTGGACTGAAATCACTCGTCGACATTATAGGCGCGAGGGCTTGCGGTATGAAAGCGATACGACCGATTCGGAGTGGTTTGTGATGCAGCCGCTTCTGCCGCCTGCTGCAGCCCTCGGGCGTCCACGTGCAACCGACATGCGGACGGTGATAGATGTGATCCTCTACATTGCGTCCACCGGTTGCCAATGGCGGCAGTTGCCCAAGGACTTCCCACCCTATTCGACGGTGCAAGGTTATTTTTATGCATGGTCGCGCGGTGGAATTTTTGCCTCGCTGAACTACACCCTCGTCAAGGCGTCGCGAGAGGCGGCTGGCCGAGAGGCGAGCCCGACGGCCGGAGTGATTGACAGCCAGTCGGTGAAAACCACGGAAAGCGGTGGCCCACGGGGCTTTGACGCAGGCAAGAAAATCAAGGGCCGCAAGCGCCACATCGTCACCGACACCCAAGGCAATCTGGTCGGGCTCGTCGTGCACGAAGCCAGCATTCAAGATCGCGATGGCGCCCCGTGCGTCCTTGCTTCGATCCGCTCGCGCTATCCCTCGCTGCGCCATATCTTTGCCGATGGTGGCTATGCCGGAGATAAATTGCGCAAGGCTTTGAAGCGCATCGGCGAATGGACGATAGAGATCATCAAACGTTCCGACACGGCGCAGGGCTTCGAAGTTCTGCCCCGCCGATGGGTCGTCGAACGTACTTTCGCATGGCTCGGTCGCTGTCGCAGACTGGCAAAGGATTTCGAAGCGACAATCGCCAGCGCCGTGGCTTGGGCGTTCGTTGCCCACATCCGAACCCTCACGCGGCGACTCGCAAGAGCTTGAAATCAAATGCAATCATTATGAGTCGGACACTAAGGGATCGCTTCAAACCCCGCCGGAGCTCTGATCTTCCGAATTGCGTCGATGAGTGAATGCGGTTGGAATACACGTCGAGGCCGGGGCTTAGTCCGTCCTTACGGGCCTGAAAGATTGTTTCTAGGCTGTGAATCACGACACTAGCCTCACAAAAAACTATACTGTATCGTTTATATAATTCTTCCCCGAACCCGCAAGGAAAATCGTGACGGACCAGCAAACAAGCAGAGTTAGATATGCCCCTCCTGCGCTGCAGCAAAGAAGATCGGGGGGGCGGCCCACCCGAGAGGAAGCCGCCCGCCGAGATGCCCGGTTGCTGGATATCGCGACAACACTGTTCATGGAGCGGGGTTTTGACGGCACGTCGATGGACGCGGTCGCGGAGGCGGCCGGGGTGAGCAAGCCGACCGTCTACAATCGATATCAAGACAAGCGCGACCTGTTCGCCGCCGTGCTGCGCAGCAGAATCAAGCATTGGCTGGCGCCGTTGTCCGCGGCTGCGGAAAGCCACGTAGGTGCGACCGGCGTCGTGAGCATTGATGAGACCCTTCACCTGCTGAGCCGTGAGATTCTCACCCATTCGATGACGCCGGACACCGCGATGTTGCAGCGGGTTGTTGCAGCACAGGCTGTTCACTTTCCCGAACTGGCCAAGCTGGCTCATGAAGAGGGATGGCTGCGCGCGGTCCGGGCGGTTGCAGCACTGCTGCATTATTTTGCGAAAAAGGGTCAGATAAATGTCGACAATCCCGAAGTCGCAGCAGATCTTTTTTTAAATCTTGTACTGGGGCATTCCAGACGGCTGGCGCTTTTCGGCATCACCGTCGATCCGGCGATAGAGGAGTTGCACAGGCGCAAGGCCGTGGAACTTTTCCTGAACGGCATCAGAACGCGCTGACGGAGTTGCTTCCTGAATTCGACTGTTAACGTTGAGAGTAGAGTGAATGTCTTATGGAACAAATGCCGGCGGCATATCCGAAAAGGTGGGCGACGGCGAGAGTCAGGCGATCGGAATGGCCGAGCTGAACGCAGGTTTCGAGGCCGGGGCATCGTTGGCGGAGGGCGACCGAGTCAGGATGAGCCCACGCGGGCGGGCGCGGCACCCGAAATACGGTCAACGCGAGGGCGTCCTTGTCGGAAAAGGTTCTCCCAGCAGTTGGCGCGTCAAGTTTGATGAGCGCAAATCAATCCAGAGCATCCATCAGGACTACCTCGAGAGGGTGCAGTTCTGCTGCACGACCGATATCGCCACGCGGGCTTCGGCGCCGGTGACGAAGACGCGGGTCCGCTCCATTTTGCAGGGGCCGCATGATTCAACCGCCGGAACCGCTTCGGGTTCAAGCTGACTTACGTCGACGAGGACGTCCCGTCCTCCGGATTGCTCTTTGGTTTTAGACGGATTTTATACGCGGACTTTATCAGTACGGCTTCGAGAAGGCGAAAACACCTCGATTCTTTGTCAACGCGCGTCCATCGGATCGATGCTTGCCTTCAGGTCGCCTTCGCACGCCTGCGGCGATATGACCTACGGTGGCAGGCCACTTCGCATGATTATCCGCCCGCGCACGGGCAGGTAGCACTGGTATTGGGGGATCAGGTGACATTCAAACGGGTTGCAATAGCGGGAGGCCTTTTGATAGCGATGGCCGTTGCCGCCTACCTATATTTTGGCACCACGTCCAAGTTAGCTCAGAAGGCCGCTCCGCCCCCGCCCGAAGTCGGCGTCGTCGAATTACGCCGTTCCGATGTCCCCCTGGAATTAACCTACGCAGGGCGTGTCGCGGGATTTCGCATCGTCGAGGTCCGCCCGCAGATCAGCGGCACCATCCTGAAGCGAGAATACGTCGAGGGATCCAAGGTCAAACAGGGCGACGTGCTCTTCCGCATCGACCCGCGCTCCTACCAAGCCGTGCTCGACCGCGCCAATGCGCAACTGGCGCAGGCCGAGGCCACCTCGGTTCAGGCCGAGGAAAATTTCAACCGGATCGACGAACTGGCGAGGAGGCAGGTCGCAACGGCCAAACAGCTTGAAGACGCCCGCGCCGCCCGCGACCAGTCGCGCGCTGCAATCATGGCGACCAAAGCCGACATCAACAATGCCAAGCTGAACATAGAACACACCACGATCGCCGCGCCAGTGTCGGGGCCGACCAGTCTGGTGTCGCCGCCTGAAGGCTCACTTGCGTTGGCGCAGCAGACAGTCCTCACTACGATCACACAGCTTGATCCGGCCTACGTGAATTTCTCAATGAGCGAGACCGAATTCGTCGAATTACGCAACATCAACCAGGCGCGCGATAAGCCACTTACCGAGGACGACGTCGAGGTATCGATCCGTTACGGTGACGGCGCCGCCTATCCAGTCAAGGGTAAGCTGAACGTGTCGTCCTCCACCGTCGATGCACGCACCGGCACCCTCCAAGTCCGGTCGATCTTTCCAAACGCGGACGGCACCCTACTGCCTAACCAGTTTGTGCGAATACTGCTGAGCGGCGTCTCTCTTTCGAACGTTTTCGTCGTTCCGCAGCAGGCGGTGTCCCAGGGCCCTCAGGGCGCATTCGTCTACGTCGTCAAATCGACCAACAACGGCGTCGCCGCTCGCCCCGTCAAGCTCGACCGCGAGGTCAAGGGAGGCTGGGTCGTGAAAGAAGGCTTAACCAGCGGAGAAAAGATCGTGATCGATGGCGTAATGCGCGTTCGCCCCGGCGCTCCAGTCAAGCCTGTGCCGTTCGTTATCAAGGATGATAGCGCAAAGCCGGAAGAGGCCAAAGCACCTTCAACTGAAAAGGCTCCCGCGCCCGATAAGCCCCCCGCGGTGTCCGACAGGTCAGGCCCAAAATAATGTTCTCGAAATTCTTCATTGATCGGCCGGTCTTCGCCGCGGTCATTTCCATCATTATCGTGCTCGCCGGCTTCGTCGCCATGCGCGCTCTGCCGATCGCACAGTATCCGGCCATCGTCCCGCCCGAAGTCACAGTAACGGCGAACTATCCAGGGGCATCCGCGCAGACCATCGCGGAGACCGTGGCGGCACCGCTCGAACAGCAGATCAACGGCGTCGAAAACATGCTCTACATGCAGTCGACTTCGACGGGCTCCGGCACGCTGAGCATTTCTTTGACCTTTGCCATCGGCACCAACCCCGACCAGAACACTATCAACGTCAGCAACCGCGTGCAGCGCGCCACGCCCCTTCTGCCCTCCGAGGTACAGCGCCAGGGCGTCGTCGTACAAAAGCGGTCGACGGCGATCCTTCAGCTCTTGACGATGTCGTCACCGAACGGGCGCTACGATACGATCTTCATTGGCAACTACGCTCTCATCAACGTGATCGACGAGTTGCGCCGCACGCCCGGCGTTGGTGACGCGTCGCTATTTGGCGCGTCCGACTATTCGATGCGGATCTGGCTGCGGCCCGACAAGCTCGCCCAGTACAACCTGACGACGGGAGATGTCGCTGCCGCTATCCGCGAGCAGAACGCGCAATTCGCAGCCGGACGCTTCGGCGAGGAGCCGCAGAAGAATGCGGCGACATTCACATATTCGGTGACGACCCAGGGCCGATTCGCCGATCCCCGCGAATTCGAGGAGATCATCATCCGTTCCGACGACTTCGGCGGCGCGCTTCGTATCAAGGATGTCGCCCGCGTGGAGCTTGGCGCGCTGAACTATAGCTTCTCCGCGACCTATAACGGCGCACCGACCGTTCCCATCGGCGTCTATCTGCAGCCGGGTGCCAATGCGCTCGACGTTGCCAAGAGCGTCAGGGCGACCATGGACCGCCTGCAGACGCGGTTTCCCGAAGGTCTCGAATACAAGATCCCGTTCAACACCACGCGTTTCGTCGAAGTCTCCATCGAAGAAGTCCTCAAGACCTTCATCGAGGCGATCGCTCTCGTCGTGCTGGTGGTGTTCCTGTTCCTGCAAAGCGTACGAGCGACCATTATTCCCGTGATCGCGGTGCCGGTTTCGCTTATAGGTACGTTCGCCGGGATGTATCTGCTGGGATTCTCCATCAATCTCCTCACGCTGTTCGGGCTTGTGCTTGCCATCGGCATTGTCGTCGATGACGCCATCGTGGTGCTGGAAAACGTCGAACGCATCATGCGCACGCAGCACAAGCCGGCGCGCGAGGCCACCATTCAGGCGATGCAGGAAGTCAGCGGGCCGGTGGTCGCCATCGTGCTCACGCTGTGCGCGGTGTTCATTCCGGTGTCGTTCCTCGGCGGACTAGCCGGCGAATTGTATCGGCAATTCGCGGTAACAATCGCCGTATCGGTGGTGATTTCAGGCGTCGTCGCGCTGACGCTGACGCCCGCGCTCGCGGCGTTGCTGTTGGAGCAGCAGCATAAGGAACCCGCAAAGCCGTTTCGTGTGTTCAACCGCGGCTTCGCGTGGCTCACCTTGCGCTACACCGGAGTGGTGGAATTTTTTTTGCAGCGAGCCTTCATCTCGGTGGTCCTTGTCGCTGCGATGCTTGGCGCGACGGGGTACTTGTTCACGAAAGTCCCCGGCAGTCTCGTACCCCAGGAAGACCAGGGCTATGTGCTGATGGTAACGCAGTTGCCCGCTGCGGCCGCGATCAGTCGCACACGTGCGGTAACCGCCGTCACAGCGGACGCCATCGCCAAGATGCCGACCGTCCAGGGCGTCGTATCGCTTTCCGGTTTCGATATTCTCTCCCGTGCGCAGAAGACCAACGCCGGCGTTTCGTTTATTACGTTGAAGGACTGGGTTGAACGAACCAGGGCCGGCGAGGACGCGCGAGAAATCGCGCCCGGGCTGTCGAAGCTCAACGGCTTGTTCCGGGACGGCGTCGTGATCGGCTTCAATCCTCCGCCGATCCAGGGCATCAGCACCACCGGTGGCTTCGAACTGTTTCTGCAGAACCGGTCTGGCGCGTCACTCGAAGCGCTGGCCGAGGCGGCCAGGAAGGTCGTTACAGAGGCCGCCAAGCGGCCGGAGTTGCGCGGCGTCAGTACGCAGTTTTCGACCTCGATCCCGCAATACAGGATCAATGTCGACCGCGGCAAGGCCAAGACCCTCGGCATACCCATCAACACCATATTTGACTCGATGCAGAGTGGCTTCGGCAGCCTATATGTCAACGACTTCAGCCTGTTCGGGCGGACCTACCGCGTCAGCCTGTCGTCGGAATCTGATTTCCGGTCCTCGCCGGACGATCTTCGATTCATCTATGTACGCGCCGATACCGGTGCGATGGTTCCCCTGAATGCACTTGTCAGCGTCGAACGCGTGGTCGGTCCGGATACGGTCGACCGCTTCAACATCTTCCCGGCTGCCAAGTTCCTCGGCAACCCGGCGCCGGGATATTCCTCGGGCCAGTCGCTCGCCGCGATGCAGGAGGTCGTCAGCAGCACTCTTGGCACCGACTATTCCATCGGCTGGACGGGCTCGGCTTACCAGGAGCTATCCACCGCAGGGACCGGTTATCAGGGTTTTCTGTTCGGATTGCTGATGGTGTTCCTGATTCTCGCTGCACAGTACGAGCGCTGGTCGCTCCCGCTGGCAGTGCTCACCGCCGTGCCGTTCGCTCTGTTCGGCGCAATTGTCGCGATCTGGCTGCGCGGCACCGAGAACGATATCTATTTCCAGATCGGCCTCGTCACGCTGATCGGTCTGGCTGCGAAGAATGCGATTTTGATCGTGGAATTTGCCGCCCAACGCCATCGTGAAGGCCTGACGGTCTCCGATGCCGCGCTCGAAGCAGCACGGTTGAGATTCCGCCCGATCGTCATGACCTCGCTGGCGTTCATCTTGGGCGTCCTGCCGCTGGCGATCAGCACAGGCGCTGGTTCGGCCAGCCGCCATTCCATCGGCACCGGCGTGATAGGCGGTATGATCGCGGCCACGGCGCTCGCGATCATCTTCGTGCCGCTGTTCTTCCGTCTGGTGACGCGCAACGTGGAACGGAAGTCCAAGGCTGCTGTTGCGCCTTCCACTGCTGGGGAACCGAAGTAGTTTCGATGCTGCGCCGCTGTAGGAACGCGGCGGTTGCTGGGGCGGATTGAAGCGCGGGTGCTCGAGTCGTATCGGGTTGGCTCAACCGCTCCAAATTCTATGGCGCGCTGCGCGCGACGCACCAGGAGTTTCTGTGAAGCTTGTCACTAGGGACCAGCCGCTACGCGGCGCTACCAAAATCAATGTTTTGCATTCTTCTCAAGGTAGCTCAAGACATCACCTGGAGTGCGAAATGCTTCTGCCACCTCGTCGGGAATTTCACAGCCAAATTCGTCTTCGAATGCCAGTACAAGTTCTAGTCCATCGAGACTGTCAGCGCCAAGGTCGGAAAAGCTGACTGACTCCGTGACCTTTTCCGCGGGTATTTCGAGGTGCTTAGCGATTATCATTTTAGCCCGATCGGCAATTCCATTCATGTTTGGCTCCTTGAACACTGACGGAACGCGACAACTGGAAGTGAGGCGCGGAACTCGCGAAGCGATAACTTCCTCTACAAGACATCTGCCGCGACATTTTTTTCGTCCCAACCTGCACCGCTGCATTCCGATCAAGGTGCGTTGACGGCGATTCTGCTTGCGACGGCGGGTGGTAGATAGTTTGGGTACGAGCTACGGCAACTCGTGTGCCTCCATTGAACGAGGGATTCCTCAAGTACCAGTGAAATCGATTCCTCGGTTTGATTGGGTGTAATGGTATCAGCCCACAAACCTCTGTCCCTAGCGAGTGGTTCCGATTTAATCGTCCAATCCTGTCTACACCAAGCGCTCTCCTATCAGGTCGGGGGTCCAATAAATATATGGGCCCGACTTAACGCGACCGGAACTTTTGTATCATTCTGCCAGCAGCGAATGCCGACGGTTGCAATCCGCCTGCCAACCCGATGCACTTCGCACCTAGCGTAAAGGTCTAGAGGACCAGCGGAGTTGAGGTAGTCAATAGAAAAGTTCACCAGCTTCGGCAGCCGACCCTCAGTTATCAGATCATAGACCGTCGTCAGTGCGGCCACTTGCATGAAAGTTGCAACAACACCGCCATGATACGCCGGTAACGTCACATTCCCGACCAATCGCGCCTCGAATGGCAGGTGAAACAAGATGGAGTCCGCGCCACCGTTTGCGACAACAACGCCGATGCCGAGATGCCGAGCATAGGGCATTGCCGAAATTGCAGACGCGACTCTTTTGCTTTTCTCTGTCATTTCTGGGTCGCTCGATTGGCGAGAACGCTCTCATGGTCGGGGACCTTCGTCGACGCAGACGAGAGCATGAACGTGCCCATCACGACGGCAGCCAGCCTTTGATGCGGGCCGCTCAACAACTCGCAACGCACAAAGGCAATCGATTTAGTGAGTCGGTAGCACTCGGCCACAGCTACTAGGTCGCCGTCCATTGTGGCGGGTGCCAGATGGTCGATACGCATATCCAGCGTTGCAATGGGTACGAAGTACCCCAGCGCGCGAAATACCGCGAGGCCACATGCGGAGTCTGCAAGACTGAACA